>JALSOO010000180.1 GCA_026986355.1 Campylobacteraceae bacterium
TTTAAAGTTTGGTAAAATGAGCTAAAAATTACTGCCAACCTAGACGTTCTGGTTGGTCTCTAAACTTCTCAGTTATTGGTAACTTAAGCTTCATACCTTTATGTAGCTTTTTACTTTTAGGAATAACAGCTCTATTAGCTTCATAAATCATAGAAGCCTCTTTTACATCTCCATAATAGGTAGAGGCTAAATCCTCTAAAGTTGTATCATTAAACCGTACAACAATATTTGTCCATGTCATATTTTTAGGGAGTTCACTCAAAACACTACTTTCAGTAGCAGATAAATTAGTTGTAGCTCCTAAAAAAATGAGTAACGATGCCGAAAAAGTCAATACACATAATCGTTTTTTCATCTCTATTTCCTTTATTAAATTGTGAATAGATATTATACAATTCAAAAACTTAGAAGTTAAATTATTTTGATGATTTTAAACAAAAAGAGTGATGTACCTAATGTGAAAAGCAGATAGATACATCACTAGAAGAATAGATTAGTTCTTATCTTGGTCTACAATTTTACCTGCACTAATCCAAGGCATCATAGCACGAAGAGAGTTACCTGTTTTAGTAATAAGCTTCTCTTTATCATTTGTTCTTTCAGCATTCATTCTTGGGTATCCTGCTTGACCTTCTAGGATAAAGTCTTTTGCAAATCTACCATCTTGAATCTCTTTTAGAATCTCTCTCATAGCATCTTTTGAGCTATCATTAATTACTCTTTTTCCAGATACATAATCCCCATACTCTGCTGTATTTGAGATAGAGTATCTCATATCTGCAATTCCACCCTCAAACATAAGGTCAACGATTAATTTTAACTCATGTAAACACTCAAAATAAGCAAGTTCAGGAGCGTAACCAGCTTCTGTTAATGTCTCGAAACCTGCTTGAACAAGAGATGATACACCACCACAAAGTACGGCTTGTTCTCCAAATAGGTCTGTCTCTGTTTCATCTTTGAATGTTGTCTCGATAATTGCTGTTCGTCCACCACCAATAGCAGAAGCATAAGATAGAGCTAACTCTTTTGTTGTACCACTTGGATTTTGACCAACAGCGATAAGGTCAGGTATACCTCCACCTCTTACAAACTCACTTCTTACTGTATGACCTGGAGCTTTTGGAGCAATCATTGTTACATTAATATCTTTTCTAGGGATAATTCTTCCAAAATGGATATTAAATCCATGTCCAAATGCAATAGTAGCACCCTCTTGAAGATTTGGCTCAATCTCATTTTCATAAATATCTTTTTGATTCTCATCTGGAAGAAGAATCATAACTACATCTGCTTTTGCTGTTGCTTCTGCTACTGTAAGTGTCTCAAAACCTTTAGCTTCAGCCTTTGCCCAAGAAGAACCATTTTTTCTAAGACCGACAACAACATCTACACCTGAATCTCTTAAGTTTTCAGCATGTGCATGTCCTTGAGAACCAAAACCTATCATCGCTACTGTTTTTGATTTAATAATATTTAAATCACAATCTTTGTCATAATATACATTTAATGTTGACATTGTTTTTCCTTGGAAGTTTAAAAATTTCGCGATTATATCGTAATATTACTTATTTTACTTAGGTTATTTATGTATAATAAAGTTTAACTTTTATCAACAGTTAAGAGGAGTTATAGATGATAGAATTTTCAACCATGAGTCTATTTTGGTGGCATTGGGTTATTTTTGGAATTGTTTTGATTACACTTGAGATATTTAGTGGTACTTTTATTCTTTTAGGTTTAGGTTTAGCATCAATGATTGTTGGTGCATTGACCCAACTCTTTCATATATCATTGGAGATGGAGCTTACTTTATGGATAGTTTTATCTATATTATCTCTTATGATATGGTTTAAATATCTAAAAGATTCATCTATTGATAACTCTGGTCAATCAAACTACTCCCTAGATACATTAGGTACTGTAGAGACTCCGATAAAAGTTAATGGCAGAGGTTCTGTACGTTTTGACACCCCTGTTTTAGGAAATACTCTATGGACTGCTACATCAAAAGAGAATCTCGAAATAAACAATCGTGTTAAGATTGTAGAGATAAAAGGGCAACTTATCGAAGTTGCAAAACTATAAAATTTATTGAAGGATTTATAATGGAAGGATTAAATGTATTAATCATATTGGCTATTGGAGTTATTGTTACACTCTATCAAGGAATCAAAATTGTCCCCCAAGGAGAGGAGTGGGTTATAGAGAAACTTGGTAAGTTCTCTCGTACTCTACAACCTGGGCTAAATATTATTATACCTTATATAGATAGTGTTCGTAAACGTATCTCTACCCGTGATATTATTATGGATATTCCACAACAAGAGGTAATTACCAAAGATAATGCCGTAATTAGAACCAATGCTATCGCCTTTGTTCGTGTTACAAATCCAAAAGATGCTCTTTATGGTGTAGAGGATTTTAAATTGGCTATTGCTAGTCTTATTATGACTACATTACGTTCAATTATAGGAGAGATGAAACTTGATGAAGCATTAAGTAACCGTGAGATGATAAAAGCACGATTAAAAGATGGAATCATTGATGATGTTGCTGATTGGGGAGTAACTGTAAAATCAGTAGAGATTCAAGACATCAATCCAAGTCTATCAATGCAAGACTCAATGGAGCGTCAAGCAGCAGCAGAACGAGAAAGACGTGCAATTGAAACAACAGCAGAGGGAAATAAAAATGCAGCTATTTTAGAAGCACAAGGTAAACTAGAAGCCTCAAAACTAGAAGCACAAGCACAAGTAGCACTTGCTAATGCGTCATCAAAAGCGATGCAGATGATTGCCCAAGCTACAGATGGCAAAGAGCTACCTGCAATGTTCCTACTTGGAGATAGATATATCAACACACTAGAGAAGATGACTCAATCTCCCAACTCTAAATTTGTTATATACCCTGCAGATATTCAAGGAGCTATCAAAGGTATGTTGGGTTCTGTTTTAAAGAAATAACTAACAAACAGGGATTTTTTCATATCGTAAACACTCAATCTCTTCTAGTAAATCATCTATATCCTCTGTCATATAAGATTGGATAATAATCTCTGCTTCATAGAGAGATAGGGTGTGTTGTCCATAAAAGCGAACACCATCAATAATAGTAGAAGCTAATTTGAGGCTATATTTATACTCATTGTAGAGAGTCAACTCTTTGTAGAGATTGACCAATTTAAAATGAAAATATTCAGCCATATCCATTTTGTTTTGAGAAAGATAATAGGAGGCTAAATCTTTGAAAATCATAGCAACATATGAACCATAATCCAAAAGATTTTCATCTGCTAACTCAATATAGTAGTTTAATGATGCACGATAGGCAGATAGTCCATCTACATATTCATGTTGTGTTGTATATATCTTACCAAGATGATAGAAAGTAGAAGCGATAGTAGCTCTATACCCAATAGGCTCTTTTTGATGCAGATAAAGCAAAATTTCAAGAGCCAAGATATAAACCTCTCCAGCCTTATTAACTCTATTATGTCTAAAATATAGAGAAGCCAACTTATAAAGCGTCATTGCTAGTTCTGATTGATAATCATCTGATTCATCTGTAACTAAACTCTGATATATATTTAATGCACCCATATAGGCATCTTTTGTCTCTTTGAACTTATTTTGTTCATCACAAATAATCGAAAGGTAGTTATAGATACTCAATATCTCCATCTTATACTTATCAAAAGATAAGCCATTGTATATAGAGAGTGCTTTATCATAAAAATACTCTGCCTCCTCATACTTATACTCCACTCGATACAAATTTCCTATAGATGTATAGTTTTGAGCCAAGATAGAGAAATCTGTTCTCTCATCATTATTCAACATCTTTTCCATTATAAATATAGCATGTTTATAATATTTAATTGCCAAAGTATAAGAGTTCTCTTCTTTATATATTTGAGCCAATGAATTCAATGTTTTAACAACAAGAGACCCATAATAATCTTTATCTAAAACAAGTAATCTCTTTTGAACTTTTAAAAGTTTAAAATAGAGTTCTTTTGCAATATCAAATTGACCTCTGCTCAAATAACTCTTGGCAGAGTTACGAAGAGACTCCTCCATAAGTTCCTCAATAATCGTCTCTAAATTGTACATACTAAATCTCCCTTAATGATTTGCCTTGATTAATAATACAAATTAAATGTGTATAAAAAAAAGAAAATATAAGAGATTTTTTTTAAAATATTTTTTTTATAAAAAATAGTATTAAATAGTAATCATTTAAAATAGTATCTATTAGACGTAGTATTATATTAAATATTTTTTAATATAATATTAGAAATTAAATTTTTATAGTTATGATGTAACAAAAAAGGAAAAATCTAATATGAATGATAAACGATATAAATCGGTACTAACTATCGCAGGGTCAGACTCTGGAGGTGGAGCAGGAATACAAGCAGATATAAAAAGTATATCAGCAAACGGTGCATATGCCTCTACAGTTATTACAGCTAGTACAGCACAAAATACACAAGGTGTGATAGATATACACCCTATTCCCATTAAACATATTGAGGCTCAACTAGAGGCTGTTTTGAGTGATATTGAGTTTGGAGCTATCAAAATTGGAATGCTTCACTCATCAGAAGTTATAAATGTAGTCAAAGATAGACTAAAAAAGTATAATATAGATAAAATTATCCTAGACCCCGTAATGATTGCCTCATCAGGAGATAGACTACTTGATGATAAAGCTATTGATGCTCTAAAATTATTTATACCACATATATATCTACTCACACCAAATATCCAAGAGGCTGAACTTCTCATAGGTCACTCCATCAACTTAGATAATATAAAAGAGTCTGCAAAAGAGATAGGAGAGGAGTTCTCTACATCAGTTTTGTTAAAAGGTGGACATTTAGAAGAGAGAGAGCTAATGAGTGATACTCTCTACATCTATAAAAGTAAAAAGATTATAACCATTCAAAATCCATCTGTTAAAACAAAAAATACACATGGAACAGGCTGTTCTCTATCCTCTGCGATTGCTACCTATATTAGCTTGGGATATGGGCTAGAAGAGGCTGTAATAAAGAGTTGCACCTATGTAAATGAAGCGATTGAAGCAGGAAAAAATAAAATATTAGGAAAAGGAAATGCACCCATTAACCATTTTAAATTAAAAAATTAAACGGATTCAAGAGAAATAATGATTAATTTTTAGTACAATTATAAAGAAAAACAAAAACAAAAAAGGTTTTAATATGTTAAAGCATTTAATAATTGTACTAATTATTGTAATTTTAGTTGCTATAAAACTCAATTTTAATGATACTTCTCCTACTCAAACAGTAGTGATTAAAAATAGTCCAAACATAATAAAAATTCCTATAAAACAGATAAAAAAAGAATCCAATAAAACTTATAGTAATATAAATACAAAAATAGATAAAAAGTGTAGTAGAAATATGGACAATAACTTAAGTATAGAAATTGACAAAATGCTCAAAAAAGCCCATACACTATTTCGTAATTCACAAGATGCACAAGCCATAGAACTCTATCAAAAGATTATTAAAAAGACCCAAAATAGTCATGATATAAAGCTCTTAGAGCAGTTTACAGAGGCTTGTATGCAGATGGCATTTCTCTATCAGATTTATCCAAATTCAGATAAAGAGATGGCTATAGAAGCATATAGTAAGGTTATAGATAAATTTAAAGATAGTAAAAACTCTAAACTACTAGAGTATTATATTACAGCTACGGTACAACAAGCTTATCTCTTTGATAAAGACGAGAGAGCTGATATATATGATGCACTAATAGAAAAGTTTGAAAATACCAATGATATAAAGCTTCAAAAAAGAGTCGAAGAGTTGTTAATCAATAAAAGTTTTGAACTTATGGGAAAAGAGGATGAAGAGGCAATGGATATTTTAGATAAAATTATCAATAAATATGAAAATAGAGGAGACAAAGAGAATCTACCAGAATCTGTTGACCTTGCTATATTAAATAACCTTGAACTCTCTATTATAACAGCCAATGATGATGAAAAGTATGTTGAACTTGCCAATAAATATCTATCTAAATCCCCAGAAACCAAACCCATTATAGAGATGTTAGAGATTATAAAAAATTCTCAATACTTAGAGCAAGATGAAGCCTTCAATCAATGGTTAAGAGAAAATAAAAAATACCATTTTGAAGATTGGAGTTTTGAAGAGATGAAAAGATGGGTCAACAATATGGACGACCCAGAGACAAAAAAGAGAGTCAAAAAGTATCTTGACGCTTTTGAAAATTATAAATACAATCAAAGAAATAGCAAAAATGGACTAGATACAAACCATAAAATAGATATTACGGATTTATATTAATCCGTAATTTATATTTTTCTCCTACGACTAAACCAAACTCCACCTAAAAGCAAAAGAATTAATGGTATAGCTAACTGTATCCAAGCAGAGAGTTTTAAAATTTTATGCAAAATAGTCTCATGCTCTTTTTTGTCAATAGTTATTCCTGCCATATTGGCGATATGGTTCATGGCTGAAATGGCTAAATCTCCGTTAGGTATGCTCTTGTGACAGGCGTAACATGTACCCTCTCTATCTAGTTTTTCTCTCATCTCTTTTGGTAGTGGGTTGGCTAATTTCCAATGGTTATCTACGGTTTGGACTTGTGTACCATTCTCATCTATCATTACAGAGTAGTCATGTTTTAGATTTGGGATAGCTACCATCTGCTCATCTACTTTTTTAGGCAATAGTTTTCCATCAGCACTCATAAGGTCAATAATAGATGTTTTGCTTTGGTCTCCAAAGTATGCTCCACCGTTGATACCTTTACCCAATGCCTTTTTAGAGGTGTGGCAACTCTCACATGTTCTTGATTTTTTAGAGATAGTATGAGGATTAACTTGTGACATAGTGATTGCATTTTGTCCCTTAGCTCCTGCTCCCTCTACATTTGGTATTTTGACAATATGGTTTTTTAGAAGTGCTTTTCCATCTTTTCCTATAACAGTAATGGTTACTTGACAACCAGGTATAGTAGGCGATACTCTTCCCTCTCCATTGATACTAAGTGCAGGATTTTCCCAACGTAGATAACTTCTAGTCTCAGTTACTTTTCCATCTACCAAAAACTCTTTTAGATTCTTCTCTCCTGTCATTCCATGCTTATTGTGTGCCATAGAGGCTGATAGATAATCAGGATTCTGTTTGCCTTTGGAGTAGTCTATCTTGACGTGACAACCGTAACATTGAGGAGCCCAAGTAGCATGACAAGTGTAGCACTCTAGCTTATCTGTATGTGCTTGGATACTATCCATAGATACCAATGCTTTTTTACTAAGTTTTTTCTCCTCTTTTAGTAGTTTTAGAGGTTTTAGCTCAATATCTTTTCCTGAAGCTAAGTGCATTAATATCTTGTTTCCATGTCGTACAGCTTTTGTAAGTGGGTTACCTCTAGCTGATAATAAGAATCCATCGCCTCTATCTTTTGGGATTGCACCCTTTTCCAAATACTCCTTGAGGGTTTTGAGTGTTCCTCTTGCTTTTCCTTTTTTGGGTTTCATTGCAAACTCATCAGAGTAACCTAGTGGCAACTCCCAAGGGTAGGCTTTAGTTGTACCATGACAATCTTGACACTCAATCTCTACTCCTCCTAGATTTGCACCTGTCATAAATCCATCTCCGTGCATATCATTTGAAGTGTGACAATCTTGACACAACATACCTTTGCTGTAATGAATATCTTCGGTAAGGTGTAGGTATCGTTTGGTATGGAGTTTGGGTTGTGCATTTCCATCGCTATCAAAGGTGGCTTTGTATTCAGTCTCCATAAGCCCTTGGTAGCTTACTCCTATTCTCTTACCCCGATTATGACAAGTGGTACATGTCTCAACAGGGATTCCACTATACTCTTTTCCATGAATATTGACCTTTACATCTCTTGATGATTGAATCTGATGAGTTAAGAGGTGTCCATGTTTATCATGTGGAATTTTTGTATCATTTCCCTCATAAAATCCCTCATTAGAGTATGGGATATGACAAGTAGCACACCCCATTCCTCTATAATCTCCTCTTCTACTTCTACCTTTTCCACCTGTATGACAGCGTAAACACTCTTGACGGAGATAGGTATAGACAGATAGAAGTGGGTCTTTTTCTATCTCATCGGCTGTTGGTGCTTTGGGTAGCTGTTTGGAGTGTTTAGGAAAAGCTTGTGACTCTTTTTGAGATAACTCTGCCATATATTTTTGATAGACATCTGTACCCAATCGCTTGTGGGTATTGTTGGAGTCATAGTTAGACTCCCAATGGTTATATCCATCTGATTTACCAAATGACCACAATGCACCATGAATCTTTCCTGCTTCGGTATTCATTAGAGAGTTCCATTGAGCTTTGACCTGCTCGGCATGACACATTCCACATGTATTGATATTTATCCATTGACTTGTAGGGCTTGGATAGAAATCTTTTGGACCTTTGTGCGTTAGAAAATAGTCTAATGTTCCATTGTGTGAGATATTTTTATCATCAGAGGTAGGATTACCTCCATGACAGACAATACAATCGTTACCTTTTGCTCCTGCCTTATTAGCAACCTTTAAAATCTCTTGCATCATTTTAGAGTTTGTATCTCGTATATGCTCAATACCACTATGACACTCAATACATGAATTTTTTGAGAATAGAGAGAGTGTAAGCAGTAAAAGTATAAGAAGTTTTTTCATAAAAATGTCCTTTAGTGGAATTTTA
>JALSOO010000181.1 GCA_026986355.1 Campylobacteraceae bacterium
CCCAATCCTTAAATTCCAAGCAAAAGCTGATGGAATGAAAAAAGGGGATAAACTAGAGATTACATACACAGAAGTATTTTTCAACGCCGATAAAACAGGCGAAGGTAAATACAATGATGTAACTGAAGCTAAAAAGATTAAAGGTCTTAAATAGTTTTCAAATTATCTATACCACCTCTTTTAGAGGTGGATAATAGGTTCACATATTAGTGAACCGTTGTTACAAATCCATTAGGAACTTCTCCTGAAGCTAAAGCTCGTTTTGCAGAAGAGCGACTTGAAAAACCTGTCAAATAGACTCTATATATTGTTTTCCTACCACTTTTACCTCTTTTTACAACTGCTTTATATCTACCACTATTAGCATTTGCAACAGATTGAGCTTTGCCTCTACTTGAAAATGCACCTATTTGAATGGCTACTCCACTAGAACCACCTCTCGAAGAAGAAGATGAGGAGCTATAACTTCCATATGAACTATTGTCACTATAGGTTGTAGATGATGAACCACCATAAGCTGAACTGCTACCATATGATGATGAACTTGTTGATGAGCTTATACTAGAATCATGAACGATAAAAGCACCAGGGAAACGTCTATCTTTTAATCTATTTGCTTCACTTATTGATGAGATTCCTGTAATAATAATCTTATTTAATGCACCACGTTTAATATATACTGAGTATTTAGGGTCTAAACTCAAAGATTTTTTGAACTCTTCTGCAGCGTAATAATCTTTTAATGCTGCAATTTGTAACTGAATAGTTCCTCTTGAGGAAGTCGAAGAAGAGTATGATGGACGACTAGAAGATGAGTGAGTCGTAGGTGGTGGAGTTGAGTAGTCTGTATTAGAAGAAGAGTATCCTCCATATGAGTAACTATCATTATTTCCACTACTATTAGTACTAAATGCCCCACTACTTTGTGAGTCATTATAGTTATCAATTATCTCTCCACTTCCATAAGTAGAAGAACTACTTGTTGTATCAGGAGAACCATAGGTCGTACTACTATCACTTGTGGTAACAGCACTATTATCATAAGGCACTACTTCAGAATAGGTTGGTGAGGTTGTATCATAGTTATAAGTATTACTATTTACTCCTGTACCTGCTGTGGTGGTTGTATCATATATTGTAGATGATTCATTCGAACCTGTAGTGTTATATGTTCCTGATGCAGTTACATTTTCTTGTTTTTTTGCACAACCTGTAGCTATCAAAAGAAGTGTTGCCGTTGACAATACTAAAGTATTACTAATTTTCATAATTGTCCCTTTAAAATATTTTACTACATTATAACAAGCTATTTATATTATCAATATTAATCCAATTATTTTTTAAGTACTATAGGTTCATACTCTCTTATCTTTTTCACAAATCTCACTCTTTGAATGGATAAAATCAACATTTGAATAGATAATAAATCTATTATTATAGACAAAATTTAAAGAGTTTGCATGTAGCATAAGTCTTGTTGCTCCTGTATTGATAAAACGTTCTTTAGGAGTAATTGTTCCATCAAGATATCTATTTGTTATCTCAAAACAAGTTCCATAAATAGGGTCTCCTAGAATAGGATATTTTAAATAAAAAAGATGTATCCGTATCTGATGTAGTCGTCCTGTTAATGGTCTACACTCTACTAGAGTAGTATCTAACTCTTTATCATATTCAAGTGGTATAAACTCTGTTTTAGCATATTTACCATCTTTTGAAATCTCTACTTTATGTTTATTATGAGTGTAATCTTTTCTAACTTTTATAGGCTCTTCGACTATAAATGGCTCTGTTAACTCTCCTTTAACCCATGCAAGATAAGTTTTGTTAATTACTTTTTTTTCAAAAGAACTTTTTAAAAAATGCTCTGCATTTTTATTTCGACTTGCCAAAAAAAGCCCTGATGTCTCCATATCAATTCTATGAACTCCATTAGCATTTTGTCCTGAATGGGTTCGTACCTCATCAAGCATTGAATACTCTGTTGCCATTGTATTTGGGTGGACAAGTATCCCCGATGGTTTATCATAAACCAAAAAATTCTTATCAACAAAAATAGGTTTAACTCCTCTACTCTTAGGTTCAAAATAGACTAATTCTATATCTCCCTCTATGGTTGCACCTGTATTATAGATGGATTCTCCATTAATCAAAACACGACCTTTTGCAATTAAACGCTGTGCTTCTCCTTGTGTAAAATTTAGTTTTTTCATAATGTATAGGAAAGCTTTAGTTGGTTTTTCCACATGAAATTGTCGTTTAACAAATGGCATATTTTTACCTCTTTTTTAGTCGAATTGGATAGAATTCTACCATAAAAATCTGACACTTCTTTCGCAGAAAATTCATTACTTAAGGAAAACATTTAAAATGATAGAACGATATTCAAGACCAGAGATGGCAGAAAAATGGACTCAATTTGCACGATATGATGCATGGTTAGAGGTTGAAAAAGCTGTTGTAAAAGCGTGGAACAAATTGGGTCTAATTCCTGATGATGATTGCGAAAAGATTGTAAAAAATGCAAAATTTTCTGTAGAGAGAATAGAAGAGATAGAGGCTATTACTCGACACGATTTAATCGCATTCAACACCTCTGTAAGTGAGAGTTTAGGAGAAGAGTCACGATGGTTTCACTACGGTATGACTAGCTCTGATGCAGTAGATACAGGTGTAGCACTACAGATGAAAGCCTCTTTGGAGATTATTATCAAAGATGTTAAAATGCTTATGGAGTCTATCAAAAAGAGAGCTATTGAGCATAAAATGACACTTATGGTAGGTAGAAGTCATGGGATTCATGGAGAGCCAATTACATTTGGTCTAACTCTGGCTGTTTGGTATGATGAGATGGCTAGACACTTAACTAACTTAGAGCAGACTATGGAGGTTATTGCTGTGGGTCAGATTAGTGGAGCTATGGGTAACTTTGCTCATGCACCAATAGAGCTTGAAGAGTATGCCATGGCTGAACTTGGACTAAAACCAGAACCATGTTCTAACCAAGTCGTTCATAGAGATAGATATGCACGATTAGCATCTGCTTTGGGATTGATGGCATCATCTATTGAGAAGTTTGCAGTTCAAGTAAGACATCTACAACGAACAGAAGTATATGAAGCAGAGGAGTATTTTGCAAAAGGTCAAAAGGGAAGCTCTGCTATGCCTCACAAAAGAAATCCAATCTTAACCGAGAATATTACAGGTCTAGCACGAATGATTAGAGCCTATGTAACTCCTGCTATGGAAAATGTAGCACTGTGGCATGAGAGAGATATTAGTCACTCTTCAACAGAACGTTTTTGGTTACCTGACTCTTTTATTACTGCTGATTTTATGTTGCACCGTATGAATAGTGTAATTGCAAATTTAACAGTTATGCCAGAGAATATGATGAAAAATTTAAATTTAACAGGTGGATTGGTCTTTTCACAAAGAGTTCTACTAGAACTCCCACTAGCAGGAGTAAGCCGTGAAGATGCTTATAGAATTGTGCAGAGAAATGCTATGAAAGTTTGGCAAGAGATACAGCAGGGAAAATCATCAACAAATGATAAAGGAGAGTCTCTCTATCTACAATACCTACTAGCCGATGATGAGCTAAAAGAGTCTCTAAGCGAAGAGCAGATAAGAGAGTGTTTCAGCTTTGATTACTATACAAAAAATGTAGATAAAATTTTCTCAAGAGTATTCAAATAGTAGAGATAACCCTTGTGGGTGTATAAAAAAATAAAATTAATAAAATATAAAGGAGTATCTATATATATGATAAGAGTTGTAAAAAGAAGTGGTCAAATTGAAAAGCTTGATATTAGAAAGATTCAAAAATATACATGTGAAGCTGTAGAGGGTCTAAAAAACGTAAGCCAAAGTGAACTAGAGGTTGATGCCAATCTCCAATTTCAAGATATGATGAGTTCAGCAGATATTCAAGAGACATTAATAAAAACTGCTGTTGATAAGATAGATGTTGACCGACCAGATTGGACATTTGTAGCTTCACGACTATTTCTTTATGATCTCTATCATAAAGTGGGACGAAATGTAGGTGGAATAAAGGGTAAATCCTATTTTCATCTTAGTAGATATTTTGAAGTAGGAGAGAGAGAGGGGAGAATTCTACTTGGATTAAAAGATAAATATGACCTTGATGATTTAAATAACTATATCCAACCCCAAAGAGATTTACAATTTAACTATCTAGGAATCAGAACGCTATCAGATAGGTACCTACTCAAAGATAGAGAAGGAAAACCAATAGAACTACCCCAACATCTATTTATGGGTGTGGCTATGTTCTTGGCTCAAAATGAGTCCGATTGTCAAATGTGGGCAAAGAAGTTTTATGATATTTTGAGTAAATTTGAAGTGATGGCAGCAACACCTACACTATCTAATGCTAGAACCCCTCGTCACCAGCTTAGCAGTTGTTTTATAAAAGGTACAAAAGTAAGAACCATTCAAGGATATAAAGATATTGATAAAATTGAAGAGGGAGACTTAGTTCTTACACATAAAAATAGATTTATGAGCGTCTATGAATTACTTAAAAGAGATTATGAAGACGAATTAATTGTTTTAAATATAAATGGTCTAATAGATGATTTATCTGCAACTAAGGAGCATCCTGTTTTATCTATTAAAAAAGATGATATTAAATGTATTAGAGAATTAGGTAGTTGTATAAAAAGTCAAGGAAAAAATAAAAGATGTTTTAAATTAAAAAGAGAATATAAAGATGATTGTCATTTTTTAAACAAAAAATTTGGCTCAAAATGGAATGAAATAGATGATTTAAATATAGGTGATTTTGTCTCTATTTCATATCCAAAAAATATTTATAAAAGTGTAATTTATATCTCTGATTATGTAAAAATAAAAAATATTTTTATTAAAAATAAAAAAATAATGTTTAAACGTTCATCAAATTCCTTCTATAGTTGTGAAAGAAGTTTTTTAAACAATCAAATTAAACCTGTTAATAATAAAATAGAGCTATCAAAAGATTTTATGCGTCTTGTTGGTTATTTTTTAGCAGAAGGACATATTGCTAAAGATAGGTCATCAATAACTTTTACATTTGGTTCAAAAGAGACTTTATATATTCAAGATACAAAAAATATATTAGAAAGAGTGTTTGATATAAATGTAAATATAACTGAAAATAGAGATAATAGTACAAATATATCTGTTCATAGTAAAATTATTGGACTCTTTTTTGATAAATTAGTAGGAACTGGTTTTAATAAAAAAATATTAAATATTGATTTACTTTTTTCAGACCCAGAAGTACAAAAAGAGTTATTAATTGGAGTTATTAGAGGAGATGGCTGTGCCTTAAAAGAGGGTTATCAATTAACTCTTTCTAATAAAAAACTAATCCAACAATTATTTGAGATTTCATTAAGATGTGGGTTATCTCCTTATTTAAAAATAGATGCAAAAAAACATAAAGGGGCAACAGTTAAGGCAAGTCATCTTAAAATTGGTGTAAATAATGATAAAGAATTTATACTTAGTGTTAATAAAAATATAGAGCATATCAATTTTAACTCTAAAGCATCTTCTACTTTACGATATTTCTGGTTTGAAAATGAATATTTTATGAAAATAATTGAAAAAAACAAAAGAGATATAAAAGAAGAGGTATATAATATTGAGGTAGAAGAAGACCACTCTTATTGTGTATCAGGAGTAAATGTACATAACTGTTATATAGGGTCAACAAGCGATAATATAGAGGGTATTTTTGATGCCTATAAAGAGATGGCTCTTCTATCTAAATTTGGTGGTGGAATCGGTTGGGATTGGTCACAAGTGCGTGGTATGGG
>JALSOO010000182.1 GCA_026986355.1 Campylobacteraceae bacterium
GGTGCGATAGCTGTTTATATTGAGCCTTGGCATATTGATGTTCGAGATTTTCTTGACCTCAAAAAGAACTCTGGAGAGGAGAGAAGACGAGCGCATGACCTATTTCCTGCATTATGGCTAAATGACCTATTTATGAAACGTGTTCAAGCAGATGCTCTATGGACACTATTTGACCCTTATGAGGTTAGTGAACTTACCAATCTATATGGAGAAGAGTTTGAGAAGCGTTATTTAGAGCTAGAGAAGAGTGATAATGATATTATTCGAGATACTATATCAGCTAAAGGGCTGTGGAAAGAGATTTTAAGAAGCTATTTTGAGACAGGTAATCCATTCTTGACATTTAAAGATACAGCCAACAGGTCAAATCCTAATAAACATGCAGGTATTATTAGAAGTAGTAATCTTTGTGTTACAGGTGATACACGGCTTCATACACAGTTGGGATTGGTTAAAGCCAAAGATTTAGAAGAGAATTATGATGAAATAGTTGCCAGTTATGATTTGAGAACAGATGGTTCTGCTATGGAATATGGTGTAAGTACTGCCAAAGCATTAAAAATGTTCAAGACCAAAGAGAATGCTGATATTTATGAAGTAAGTACAAAAGATGGTTATAAAATAAAATCAACATTGTGGCATGAATATTATGTAGAGAATGGAAAAGAGGTAGTCAAAAAGAGTTTGGAAAATATATTGGTAGGAGAGAAACTTCTTATCCAATCTGATGTGGGTCAGTTTGGTCAAGAGGGAAGTGCTGATTTAGGATTTTTAATGGGAATAGTTACAGGAGATGGAACATTCTCCTATAAAGCCTCAAAAGGGCATTCTATTATTCATATAGATTTATATAATGAAGATATGAATTTAGGAAATATGATTCATAGACAGATAAAAAATATTATCAGTAGTAATTATGCTCTTTTAGAAAATTCTTATAAAGAAGATTTTGAAAATGTTTATCCCCAAATATTGCAACATACAAAAAATAGTCAAAAATTAAGATTTTCAAATATTCGGCTTGGTAGAATTTTTGATGAGCAGTTCAATTTTAATAAAGAGACAAAACTTCAAGTGCCAGAAGTTATTTTTAAAGGAACAAAAGCTTGTGTCAAGGCTTATCTTCAAGGGCTGTTTATTGCTGATGGTACAATTAATATACTTAGAAATGATAGCATACCTACGTTTGCTATTCAACTTGCTTCTATTGAAAAAACGCTATTAGAAGAGGTACAAATACTGCTTTCTAACTTTGGTATTCGTTCTAAAATATCTAAAATGAGAGATATTGAAAAAGGAGTATTCTCTTATATAACCGTCAATAATGAAGCACGAAGTTATGATTCAAAACCACTCTATAGATTAAATATTAATGGAAATAATGCCATTAAATTTATTGATGATATTGGTTTTATTGGAGCTAAACAGACAAAAGCTTTAAATGTTTTGACAGAACGTCAAGCCTTAGGTTATCCACGAAAGAGTAGAAAGAGTGAAAAGTTTTTTGTAGAGATTTCTGATATTAAATATATTGGAAAAGAGGATGTTTATGATACTACCCAACTCTATAACCACTCACTAATTTTTAATGGATTGGTAACAGGAAATTGTACCGAAATTTTTCAAAATACCTCTCCAAACCACTATAAAATAAAACTAACATTCAATGATGGAACAGTAGAAACATTTGAAGAAGATGAGATGATTACTGTTGATAATGGCAGTACAAAACCTGCTAAAAAGATTACGGCACTTGATAGTCTAAATGGTAAACAGATTTGGATGGTGGACAAAGAGCAGAGTGATGGGGAGACTGCTGTTTGTAATCTAGCATCTATAAATCTCTCTAAAGTTCATACCAAAGAGAAGCTATCAGAGGTTATCCCAACAGCTATTAGAATGCTTGATAATGTAATTGATTTAAATTTCTATCCATTAGCTAAGGTCAAAAAGACAAATCAAAAGACAAGGGCTATAGGATTAGGTGTCATGGGAGAGGCTCAGATGTTGGCAGAGTCTCAAATAGAGTGGGGTTCAGAGGAACACTTCTATAAAATTGATGAGGTTATGGAGTCAGTCTCCTACTATGCTATAAAATCATCAAGTGATTTATCGGTAGAAAAAGGTCACTATCCAAATTATAAAGGTTCAGATTGGGAAAAGGGTCTCTTCCCTATCGACCATGCAAACCAAGAAGCATGTAATATCGTGCAGAGAGATAGCTATACTCATAATTGGTTAGAACTCAAAGAGAAAGTAGCAAGAGATGGAATGCGTAATGGTTATCTAATGGCTGTTGCCCCAACATCGTCTATATCTATCTTGACAGGTACAACCCAAGCGATTGAGCCTATATATAAACGTAAATGGTTTGAAGAGAATCTATCGGGACTTATTCCAGTAGTTGCTCCAAAGCTATCTCTAAAGACGTGGGAATACTATACACCAAGTTATGAGTTAAATCAAAATATATTGGTCAAAGCTGGAGCTATCCGTCAAAAGTGGATAGACCAAGGGCAATCATTGAATATCTTTATATCACTTGACAAAGCATCAGGTAGATACTTAAATGAGATTTATATGAATGCATGGAAGTATGGATTGAAATCAACCTATTATCTAAGAAGCCAATCACCAGAAGCCTCAAATGATATAGAAGATAGAAGTCAAGAGTGTGTTGGGTGTCAATAAGATTTAATCCAATATCTCTTTTACCCTTCCAACTTCTCCAGACATTAATCGTACTTTGATGCCATGTGGATGTTTGGGAGATTTAGTCAATATATCTCGCACCAC
>JALSOO010000183.1 GCA_026986355.1 Campylobacteraceae bacterium
ACGGGTATTTTTTAATTTACATATAAGTTACATTTTTGTATTATATCTTAAAGATTTATCATTTTATCGATATATCTTTAAAATTAATAGAAAGGAATGGAGTATGAATAGGACTTTTATGAGTAAGATTATGATATCTGCACTTTTGTCCACTGTGGCTGCTAGTGCTTTAAATATTAATATTACTACTAAATATGGTAAAACAGGTGGGATTGTTGGTCCTTTAAATAAAATTGGTGATAAGGTTAATGGAGTTAATATTTGTCCTGATGATCCAACTGCTGGTTGTGATTTTAAAAATGACCCAGGGTATAGCAATAACAATACAGTTGAAGATCCAACTGATGATACATATAGTGGAGATCTTCTAATTAGAACAAATGATGCTTTTGAAGCAAAGGTTGGTTGGACTTGGGCTGGAACTAAAGATGACGAACAAAAAGTTACTATTAGCTCTACCTTACCTAAGTTAAATGGAAAATCTTATTATGAGTTTATGGCACTACCTAGTTTTTGTGACAAAAATGAATCTTCTATTTCTGATGATAAGCAAAGTGTGGTTTGTGTCCGAAAAGATTTTAATATCTATAATGCAGATGCATATTCTGAAGATTTAACTTTTAATGTAAGAGTAAAAGGCTCAACTCCAGTTGGAACAAAACCAGGAGAGATAAAGTTTAAAATAGAGTCTGCAGATGGTCAAGTAAAAGAGGACTCTACAGATGGTTACTCCCTAACTGTTACAGCAGCTCCTAGATGGAATGTTGATGAAGGTGTTTTTAGATCTTATGTTGTTAGAAAAGATATAGATGGGGATGGTGTAGCAGAATATGGACATATTGTAGATTTCTATACAAACTTAGAGGTTGATGAAGTTGAAGGCACTACAGATACAGCACCTGCCTCTTTAGGAAATGAAGCTTTAGGAGCTAGTAGAGATTTTAGCTTTACTAAAAATGTAAATCTTACACCTAATGCTAAATTTTTGGGGTGCTCACTAAAGGGTAGATACCTTTACAAAGATGGGTTTGTTAATTATGGAGAACCAGTTACATATGCAGCAGATGGTGCAAGTTATAATGAACCTAAGTATGATAATAGAAGGTTATTGGTTGATCCTGCTGTTTCTAAGGTAAACTGTTCGAGTAATGGAAATGATTTAACAGTTAATTTAACAAATATAGATGCGACACTTGATCACTATCCTACTTTAAGCTATACTGGTGCGACTCTTCCAAACAATAGAGCTATTGCACTTATTACAACTGCTAGTTACTTTATTCCAATGCAAGATGTAAAAGATGCAGGTGGTGTTTATGATATTAAATCAACAGTTAGTAGTTTTGACCCAGATTCACAAAGTGGTAATAGTAACTTTGGTGCAGGTACTGAGAGCACGCTAGATAACAGTGCTACCACAAAGCTTACTGTTCCTGGCGGATGGTCAACTAAATATGTTGGTGGAGAGATGGGTTATGGTGGCTCTTCAACTGACTATATATATGCATTAATAGGTAGTGCTCCTTGGGCTGGAAATATGCTTGTAAATGCTGGTTTTGAGTTCTCTTCATACCATGCAAGTGTTGCATCTTCAGATTATACTAAAGAAAAATTTTGTAGTGTATTTGATGCAAATAGAGTTGTAATCCAAGCAGTGGGTGATAATAAAAGATATACTAATATTAATAAAAGACATACAGGTAAGCCAGATTTACCATATAGATTTTATATTGAAAAAGATACAGATGAGTTTAATGATGGGCTCTTTGGTGATGAAACTAAATCGGCGAGAGTTGATAATGGCTATGACCATGGCTACACTGATGATAAATTTCCTTATATTGTAGAGTATGGGTGGGATTATGAAGATAAGAGCTTTTTACCATCAGAGGGTGGTAGTTTAACGACTTACCCAAAAGATAAATTAGCTGCAGAGTGTAATGCACCAAGCACAAAATGGACAACAGACTTTAACGAAGCAAAAAGTAAATCAAAATGGGGTGTTACAAAAGTTAGATTTA
>JALSOO010000184.1 GCA_026986355.1 Campylobacteraceae bacterium
GCTAACTGTTTGCCCATCTTTAGACGCATATTATATACAGTTTTTCCTGCTATGATAGAGTCTGGTCTTGCGAAATAGATATATTCAAAAGCACAAGGGTGTGGGTCTGGTTCAAAAATCATCTCTGATTTTGGCTCTTTTCCCTCTTCAAAGGTAAGCATCTCTCCTGCTTTGACATCACGGATAAACTCTGCACCAACCAAATCAAAAGCACATGTCTCACTTGCTACAATCCAACCACCATCTTTGAGCCTACCTAGACTTAATGGGCGTATCCCAAAACGGTCACGGATTACAAACATTTTACTTCGACTCTGAATAGCCAAGCAGTAAGCACCCTCAATCTTTGTAAGCATATCTTTGATACGTGCTTTTAGTTTCTTCTTTTGACTCTTTGCTATAAGATGAACAATATTTTCAGTATCCATATCGGTTTGAAAAATCGCACCTCTATCAATTAGCTCATTACGAACCTCATATTTATTGGTTAGATTACCATTATGTGCTACAGATATTTCGCCAAGTTTGTATTTGGCAAATACAGGTTGAGCATCTAGTACCGAATCTTTACCTGCTGTAGAGTAACGGTTATGTCCGATTGCACAAGAGCCTTTTAGAATTTTCAATCTACCTTCATGAAAGACATCAGTAACCAAACCTCTTCTTTTGATTAGATGTATCTTATTGCTATCTGCAGAAGAGATTCCTGTAGACTCTTGACCTCTATGTTGCATAGAAAATAGTGCATAATAGGCTATTTTCGTTGCATCTTCTGAACCAAATACACCGACAATTGCACACATACTATATACCTAAACAGTCGTTAATAGAATACAATCCACTCTCTTGACCCACTAACCATTTAGATGCACGTATAGCTCCCTTTGAGAATGTCTCACGACTAGTTGCTGTATGATTAAGCTCTAAAAACTCTCCATCATTATAGAATCCAACTGTATGTCGTCCTACTATATCGCCACCACGCAGAGCCATTACAGCTATCTCATCTTTGGTTCTTGCACCAATCTGTCCATCACGTCCAGAGATACGAACAGCGTCCAAATCCAATCCACGACCTTTTGCTGCAAACTCTCCAAGTGTCAATGCTGTTCCAGAGGGTGCATCTACTTTATGTCTATGGTGTTGTTCTACTATCTCTATATCAAAATCTTTGAGTGTTGCAGATACTTGCTCTACTAACTGTTTGAGCAGTGCAATCCCTGCTGACATATTTGAAGAGTATAATATAGGCATCTCTTTTGAAGCTTCAATCAATAGATTTTGTTGATGTTCTGAAAAACCTGTTGTGGCAATAACCAATGGAGTAGGATTTTTGAGTCCATTCTCCAATAAATCTTGTGTAGCAACTGGTGCAGAGAAATCAATCACTACATCACTATTTACAAGAACAGTTGCCATATCATTAGTAATCAATACAGTATCAGGAACAGATAATTTTAACTCATCAAAAACATGTAACACACTCAACTCTAAGCCATCACTCTCTAATACATTTTTTATTAGGTGTTCGCCCATGCGTCCTGTACTACCTACTATCCCTACTTTTATCATTTTTTATATCCTCATGTGTTAAATTATTTCGGATTATAGCGTAAAACCACCTACTTTAGGTGCTGGATATAAGCGTAAATTTTGAATAAAAAACAATTTAATCTAAAAATAAGTTAAAAAGTTATATAATTTAAAATATAAAATAACATAAAAGAATACTATATGGGAAAAGTAGAACCATTAATAAAAATTGTTAATCTTGGACATAAATATAGGCTATATCCAACTATAGAGCAACAAACAATTTTGAATTATCAAATGTTTATCTATAATCAAGCTTATAATATATGTCTAAATCTTTGGAATGAGGAGCAAGATAGGAACAAAAAACTTCCAAAAGAGCAAAGAACCTATTTAAAGGATAAAGAGATAGACCAAAAAGTAAAAGATATTTTACAAGCAAGAAAGCTAGAGTATAAAACTGTTGTGACTCAACAAGCTCGAATAA
>JALSOO010000185.1 GCA_026986355.1 Campylobacteraceae bacterium
TTTTTTGCCATTAATGCTATTAGATTTGGCATCTCATAGAGACAGGGAGGACATCGGTATCCAAAGAATATTAGGAAAACAGTTTTGTTTTTATACTCTTGAAAGGTCAATCCTGCTTGGGCTTCATCTACATGTATCTCTTTGCCATCAAGTGTATCTATAGTTAAAATAGATTTTTTGAGTGCCACTTTTTGAGAACTATTTGTATCCGTAGTTATCTTATTAGTTGAGTTATCCTCTATTGACTTATTTTGTTCTACTCTAGTAGAGCTGTTGTTGTCGCTTTTTTCTGATTTAGAACATGAAGTTATTAAAAAAGCAAGAAGTAATATAGTTAATATCTTTGGTATCATAATAGACCCTTTTTTGAAAAGGATTATAACAGATTTTGATTAATTAAGAGTTAATAAAATTATGCTATTGTTTTAGCAAAAAAAGAGTTCACAATGATTACTATGAAATATATTTTTGAGGAGATTTCTAAACATAAAAGAGTATTAATAGTAGCAAATATAGTAGCTATCTTATCTACTCTATTGACTATTCCTGTTCCTCTCTTGATTCCTATGCTTATAGATGAGATTATATTAGGTAAAGGGGGTAATATTACCCATACTATTGACCAATATATCACTATAGGCTCTCCTGAATACTATATTTTGGTTGTTTTGCTTGTAACACTTTTTTTAAAAGCAATATCTTTAATTTTAAATCTACTACATATTCGCCTATTTACTAAAATATCCAAAGAGGTGACCTATGTAATTCGCAAAAAGCTCTTAAATCATCTACAAACTGTATCAATGAGTGAGTATGATATGTTGGGTTCAGGTGCTGTTTCGGCAAAAGTTATTACAGATGTAGATACAGTAGATAAGTTTGTAGCCTCTTCGGTAGGAGAGATAGTAGTAGAGCTTTTAACTCTTGTTAGTATTGCTACTGTTATTTTGTATCTAAATTGGCAAATAGCTCTAGTTATCTTACTGCTCAATCCATTGGTTATGAGTTTTTATCTGCATGTCTTTAGAAAAGTAGCCAAGATTAAGAAAAAAGAGAATAAATCTATAGAGATATTTCAAAACTCCTTAACCGAAAGCTTGGAACTATACAACCAAATTCGTGTACAAAATCGTGAAGAGTATTTTCTAAATGATATAGATAGTAAAGCAAAAGAGATACGAGATAGAGGCTATCAGTTTGGATTTAGAAGTGAGATGGCACTAGAATTTTCACGTATGTTGATTATGTATTCACATGATATTTTTAGAGCAATGGGTATCTTGATGGTGCTATTAGGTCTATTGACTATTGGTAAGATGTTGGCTATATTTGCTTATGCTTGGATAATTATGCGTCCTGTTGATAAACTTATGAACTTTATGCACCTATATTTTAATGCCAAAACCTCTATAGAACGGCTAAATGAGATATTTTTACTCCATTTAGAACCAAAATATCAAGAAAAAGTTGACCCATTCAAAGATAGAGAGACAGCTTCTATTCGTATAGAAAATCTCTCATTCTCATATAATGCCAAGATAGATATATTAAAAAATATCAATTTAGAGATAAAAGCAGGAGAAAAAGTAGCAATTATTGGTCAGACTGGAAGTGGTAAGAGTACTTTAGCACATATTCTAATAGGTTTATATCCCGTTACTTCAGGCAATATATACTACAACAATTATGAGATTAGAGAGATAGGGTATAAAAAGATTCGTGAAAATGTTGGTTTTGTTCTTCAATCTCCATTGATGTTTAATAACACGATACGTTTTAACTTGACTTTAGGTAAAGAGTATGATGATAAGAATATATATGAAATCTTAAAAATAGCTCAACTATATGAGTTTGTAAAAGGATTAGAGAATCAACTCGATACTATTGTCGGTAAAAATGGAACAAAACTATCAGGTGGTCAAAAACAGAGACTCTCAATAGCTAGAGTTTTACTTGATAATCCCAAGATTATTATATTTGATGAATCAACCTCATCTTTAGATAATAAGACTGAAGATAAGCTTTTAGAGGCGTTAGATGATTATATCAAAGATAAAACAACAATTACCATAGCCCATAGACGAACAAGTATAGAAAAAGCTGATAGAGTAATAGATTTAGATATTATTAATAATATAGTATAATTTACAAAATTAAGGATTTTAAAATGAATAAAACAGCAGTGGTTGCAGGAGTTATTATCTTTTCAATTGTCTATTTGTTAACAGGTTTTGTCAATGGACTCAATGATGAGGTAGATGTAAGTTATGGTTTTCATGAAAAAGAGTTAATAGCAGGAGATAAAGTTATAAATAGTACCCTATCCTTAGAAGAGAATAAAAAAATATGGAACAGCTCTCCATTAAAAATAGAGATGTTAACTCTATTTCCAAGATTTGAAGAGATGAAAGAGTTTGTTAATAATAATATTGAAGATGATACCTTTAAAAACAGATTACTTACTCATATAGATGATGTTCAAGAGAAATATATCGGAGGAACATTAACTCAAGAGAGTGCAAAAGCATCTCTATCTAAGTTCTAATCTCTTGTAGAGCATACATCTCTTCTATCTCTCTATCCCAAATATCACTATTTATAGTTTCCAATATCAGAGGAATATCCTCCATTCTATCATCATTCATAATAAATTTAAAAGTATCCCAGCCTATCTCTCCCTCTCCTAGTGAGTGGTGTCTATCTACACGGCTTCCTAGTTTTGGTTTGGAGTCATTTATATGCATAGCTGATAGATACTCAAATCCCACGATTCTATCAAACTCACTCATTGTCTCATCATACGCTTTACGTGTTCGTAAATCATAACCTGCTGTAAAGGTATGACAGGTATCCAGACATACACCTACTCTACTTTTATCTTCTACTCTATCTATAATATGAGCTAGATGTTCAAACTTATAACCAAGATTCGTCCCTTGTCCTGCTGTATTTTCAATAACCAACTTTACATTTATCTCTTTAGTCGCTTCGATAGCCAAATTTAATGAATCTGCTATGACATCTAAACAGTTTAGCTCTGCCTCCATGATTTTATCTGTATAAGCAGGGTCTTTTTTGGGAACTTTGACTAGGTGACTACCTGGATGGAAATTTAGAAGTTCTAAACCTAACTGCTCACAACGTTGAAGTTCATCTATAAATGCCTCTCGTGACTTCTCTAATTTCTCAACTTCGGGGTGTCCTAAATTAATTAGATAGCTATCATGAGGAAGAATATGTTTTGGTAAAATACCTGATTTTTCTAAATTTGATTTAAAACTCTTTATCATAACTTCATCTAATGGCTTAGCTCTCCATTGTCTTTGATTTTTGGTAAATAGAGCAAAAGCTTTTGCACCTATCTTCATAGCATTTAAAGGGGCGTTATCAACCCCACCACTTGCACTAACATGTGCACCTACAAACTTCATTGTTCTCTCACTTTTATTAAAATTTTATTTAATCTATCACGAAAAATTCGCTCTTTTCCATTTACACGATAGGATATATCATATTCTCCCTCTTTTGTCAATTTTTGAGAGAAACCATCTTTGGTTTTAACCAAACTCTCTTTATTAAATATTGGTTTAGCTCTAAAGATATTCTCTAGCAGTGTATCGGGATATGAACTATTTAATATTTGGTCGTTAAAATCTTGTTTCTCCATACATTTAAATGTTGACATACAGACATTCATTCCATTAATCTCTAAACTCATCAAGGGTTGTCCTGCTCCATATATATCTACCTTTAATCTACTAGATGTATCGGTAATAAACCCCATATCTGCATATTTAAACTTAGCTGTCTTCATAACGATAAAGGCACTCTCTTGCTTCTCTATTTTGGTAGCTGTACAACTATTAAAAGTAGCAATGACTACGGCAAAAATTACTATTTTATCTATCATATAATATCCTTAAAAAAATGGATTATATCAAATTTATTCTACTTTAAGTATATTTTAAGAATTCTTTGCTATAATTCCGTCACTAAGTTATTAAATGGCCCCTTCGTCTAGCGGTTAGGATCCATGGTTTTCATCCATGTTACAGGAGTTCGAGTCTCCTAGGGGTCACCATTTAGAGCTTATCTTTTTATATTTAGTGGCCCCTTCGTCTAGCGGTTAGGATCCATGGTTTTCATCCATGTTACAGGAGTTCGAGTCTCCTAGGGGTCACCACTAAGTATCACTTTTCTCCTCTTTGTAACTCTTCTGCCTATCATATATATGTAACATTTTCATAAAAGAGTAAGCTATTCCAATTATAGATATAATATATGTCCATAAATCCCAATCTAATGGATTGTAAGATATTTCTACGATTACAAATACCAACCAGATAAGTATAATCTCTAATACAAAATAGATAAAAGGCATAAAACGTCTCTTTTTTCTACGCTCTTTAATCTTACTACTATTAAAATACATTTTTAAAATAACCTTATACTTTTATTATTACTAAACTATTGTAACATAATTTTAGAAAAAATATTAATAGAATTAACTTCTAAAGTTATGTTGTTTTATGCTAAAATTCCATTTGAAAAATTTTAAGGATAAAATCCATGGACAAGTTTAAAAAAGAGACATTAGAGTATCATATTAAAGGAAAAACTGCTACCAAAATTACCAAGCCGTGTAAAACTCAAAAAGAGTTATCAATGGCATATACACCTGGAGTTGCATTTCCATGTTTAGAGATAGAGAAAGAACCATCTTTGGCATACAAATATACCAACAAAGGAAATACTGTAGCTGTTATATCAGATGGTACAGCTGTTTTAGGTCTTGGGAATATTGGTGGATTAGCAGGAAAACCTGTAATGGAGGGAAAAGCTGTTCTCTTTAAATCATTTGCCAATATCGATGCTGTTGATGTTATTTTAAATGTTCATGAGATTGATGAGATTGTAAATGTCTGTTCTGCTATTGCAGATACTTATGGTGGTATTAACCTAGAAGATATAGCAGCACCTGCATGTTTTGAGATAGAGAGAAAACTTCAAGAGAGACTTGATATCCCTGTATTTCATGATGACCAACATGGTACAGCTATTATTACCTCTGCAGGGCTTATGAATGCTATGGAGTTGGCAAATAAAAAGATAGAAGATGCTAAAATAGTTATTATTGGTGCAGGAGCAGCAGGTATCGCTTGTGGTAAAATGTATAAAAACCTTGGTGTTCAACATATTCTTATGGTAGACTCAAAGGGAGTTATTCACTCCAAAAGAGATGATTTAAACAGATATAAACAAGAGTTTGCTATTGAAACAGATGATAGAACACTAGCTGATGCACTTAATGGTGCAGATATGATGTTGGGTCTTTCTGGTCCTGGAATTGTATCTCAAGATATGGTAAAAACAATGGCACAAGATGCGATTATATTTGCTTGTGCAAACCCTACACCTGAAATTACTCCTGATGAGGTTGCAGAGGTTCGTCCAGATATTATTGTAGGAACAGGACGAAGTGATTATCCTAACCAAGTTAACAATGTTTTAGGTTTTCCATTTATCTTTAGAGGGGCATTGGATTCAGGTGCTAAAAAGATTACAGAAAATATGAAAATGGCAGCAGCAAAAGCGTTAGCCTCATTAGCAAAAGAGCCTGTTCCTTATTATGTAAAAGCTGTATATAATGACCCTAATTTGGAGTATGGTAAAAAACATATTATCCCTACACCATTCTCAAGAGAGGTACTTGTTTGGGTTGCATCTGCTGTAGCTGAAGCTGCCTTTGAAGATGGTGTAACCAATCTAAAAGCGTGTGACCTAAAAAATTACCAAGATAAACTACGTCAAATGATTTATGTAGACCATCAAGAAGATTCACATATTAATTAATTAAATATATGAAAAAAATATACACGTTTAAAAATTTATCAAAAGAGCAAAAGTGTATCCATCTTGTTACACAAAAAGAGAAGCAAAAACCCTTCTCTTTCTCTCTTGCTCTACATACCCAAGAGAATCCATCTGATATTATCAAAAATCGAAGCTTTTTTAACCAAAAGTTTCCAACAATGAGTTTTGTAGTTGCCAATCAAACCCATAGTGCTAATATTAAAATAGTTACAAAAAAAGAGAGTAGAGGGTGGAAAGATTTAGAGAGTGCCGTTTCAGATTGTGATGCGTTGATTACCAAGCAAAAGGGAGTAATGCTTACTATTTTGACAGCTGATTGTGTACCTATTCTACTTTTTGATAAAAAAGAAGAGATTATTGCTATCGTACATGCAGGTTGGAGAGGAACAAAAGATAAAATAGTCTATAAAACTATAGAGAAGATGAAAGAGGTTTTCAACTCTAATCCTCATGATATATTAGCCTCTATTGCCCCCTCTATTGGAAAGTGTTGTTATGAAGTTGATTGGAGTGTTGCTCAACATTTCCAAGATATTAAGGGAGCATATGAGCATAGAGGAGAGAAACAGATGTTAGACTTACCATATATCAATAGAGTACAACTCCTACAAGCAGGAGTAGAGAGTGATAATATTGAACTATCCAATATATGCACAGCCTGTGAAGTAGAAAACTACTTCTCATATAGAGAAGAGAATGGTTGCTCTGGACGATTTATGAGTATGATTGGGTTAGTTTAGAGTTGACCAATCATAATTTTATCTTCATGATTTGAACTATTGTTAGGATTCATTTCAGATTTAATAATCTCAACAATTAATGATAAATCAGTAGATTTTATATGTAAATCTTTTGCTAATTTATTTATATGGTTGTGTATATTTGGCTTATCTTCTTTTATCTCTATGGGTTCAACTGTATCAGTTGGACTCTCTTTTAGTTGTTTTAGTAACTCTAAATTTGTATCCTTATCACTATATTTAGTAGGTTCATCTACTATCTTTTTGCTAAATAAGATATCTTTATTAAACTCTATTGAAAAATTATTATCAATATTATTATATCCTATAAATATAAATCCTGATAGAATAATAGCTATCTCTAATTTAAGAACTATTTCCAATACGGATATTCCCTTTTTTTTATCTTCTATCCCTAACTCTTCTGTTTTATATCTATTATAATAATAATCACTACTATTCATCTTGTTTCCCTTTTTAAAAAAAGGAATAATACCATTTAAATTGGTATCAAAAATGAAATTTTAACACTATATTGAATAATAATTAATTATTAAATATAAGATAAAATTAATATAAATAGAATAAAGATAGTTTAAATACCTTTTTTGCTATTCTACTGACTTTAAAAAAAGGATTAAGATGAACAAACAGGTTACTATTTTACTTAGTATTATAGGTGCATTAATTTTGGGTATAGGTATACTATTTTATACAAAAGTTTTAGAGATAAAGATGGTTGATACATCAGATAAAGTTCAATCATTTCACTTTAAAAGTATAGATGGGAAAGAGTTTAATGTCGATGCTAAAAATAGAAGATTTAATGTAAAAGAGTTAGAGGGTAAAACGATATTTTTACAAATCTTTAGTTGGGATTGTGAGTTTTGTGAAAAAGAGATTCCTCAATTGATTAAACTAAAAAAATCTTTGGGTAATAGGTTTGATATTATTGCTATTGAAGCAGGAGATGATACCAAAGAACATGCAAAAGAGTTTATAAAAAAGTATGGAATAAACTATAATATTGTTTTAGGGAAAAAACATAAAGATTTTTATATCTATCTACAAAAACATTATGGTTGGGACGGTGTTATTCCTTTGACCATCGTATTATCAAAAGAGGGTTATGTATTGGCATTTGAAAAAGGTTTTAAATCCTATTCTCTATCAGAATTACTTAAGGCATCTCTATTAAAAGAGTAGGTTCACAATGCGACAGATAGCGTATCTACCTTATCTTCTACTATTTATATCTTATATAAATGCAAATAGTAAAGGTTGTATTATCTCTCCTTCTCTATTTGAAAATAATCCTAAACATCTTTTTAAGATAAGAGAAGAGAAAAAAGAGATATATATAGATTTAAATATTACTAAACGATTACAATCTATAAGGCTATCTTATGAAAATTACAAGATAAATATAAAGCGTAGTATCAAAAGTATAAACGATAAAAACGCTTATAAATTTTATATTCAACCTATGCATATAGATGGGATTAAAACTGTTGGTGAGTTGGAAGTTTTAAACTTTATAAAGGGATTAAAAGGTAAAGAACCTAGATTATTTGTTGATATACGCAAAAGTAAAGAGTTTAAATTTCAAACTATCCCAGGAGCTATTAATATCCCATTTTTTATGTTAGAAGATGGTAGTAAATATCAAAATGAGGTTCTCACTCTGTTAGGAGGTAAAAAAGAGAATAATAGATGGATATTTGATTTTGTACCATATCTAACTATTTTTGGTCGTGGTAGTGATGATTATAGAGCCTCAAATGCAATTAAAACACTGATAAAATTATCCTATCCAAAAGATAAGATATACTACTATAGAGGAGGTGTTAAAGGTTGGAAAAGTTTAGGATTAACACTCTATTGAGTAAAGGGTTTGGATACATTCACTACACCTAATGTCTCTACTAAAGGTAGAGTATTCAAATCTATATCTTTTTGAACCTCTTTATACTCTTTGGGACTTTTTATTTTAGGTTTATCCTCTAAAACAAAAGGTTTTGATTC
>JALSOO010000186.1 GCA_026986355.1 Campylobacteraceae bacterium
GGTAATTGTTCCATCAGCATTAACACGCCAAGTACCTTGATTTGGTACAATCAATATTTTACCATCTTCAGATAGATTTGCATCAGGATGTTCTTCTAAGAAACCTTCTGGTAATTCAATTTTAACAGTTGAACTATTTAAGTTTCCACTATCATTTTCTAAGACATTTACTGTCACTGGTTTAACTAAGTCAGCAACTTTTTTATCTTCTTTGACTGCTGGATCTAGTTGATAATAAAGTGTTACAGTTGCTGAATCTAAATGTTCTGCATTTTGGTTTTCAAGCGTATATTCTATTGGGCTTGGGTTTTTAGCAAAGTCCTCTTCAGGAGTAAAGACAATTTTACTATCTTCAATGCTCCAAACACCTTCACCTTCTACGGTTAAGCTATCTCCTGCATTAGCTGTTCCTACTATCTGTAAGGTATTAGGGTTGATGATATTTGCATTATCATTTGCCAATACATCAATACTTACTGGAGTATTTAAAGCATTATCTTCACTTATATCATCTACTAATCCAGTAGCATTATTATCTGGAGTAACCGTAATACTTACTGCTACTTCATCTCCATCTACTGTGCCATCATTTGGTACATAGCTAAAGCTATCTGTTCCACTAAAGTTTTCATTTGGTGTGTAAACTACTTTTCCATCAACAATCTCTACCGTTCCATTTTCAGGTTGTGAGGCAATAATTATCTCTAAGGGACTAGCTTCTACATCACTATCATTATTTAAGACATCAATGCTTACAGGCGTATTTTCATTGGTTGTTGCACTATCAGGATTTCCAAGAGGTGCATCATTAACAGGATTAACGATTACCTCAACTGTCGCTGTTGCCTCTCCTGCATTTCCATCTTGAACTACATAAGTAAAGCTATCTGTTCCATTAAAGTTTGGATTTGGTACATAAGTAACTGTTCCATCATTATTTAACCTTACTGTTCCATGGCTTGGGGTACTTATTGAACCCTCTTTAATGCTTAAGGTATCTCCATCTACATCACTATCATTTGATAGGACATCAACAGTTACAGGGCTATCTTCATCTGTTGTTACTCTGTCATTAAGCGCTACTGGAGCATCATTGACATTACCAACATCAACTTTTACCGTTGCTATTGATTCTAATCCATCTTTATCAACTATGGTGTAAGTAAAGCTATCTACTCCTGTATAGTTACTATTTGGTGTATAAGTTATATTACCATCTACAATCTCTACTGTTCCGTTTGATGGCTCTGTCAATGAACTCTCTACTAAACTAATAGTATCGTTATCATCTACATCGGTATCATTTCCAAGAACATCAATTACTACTGCTGTCTCTTCAAGTGTACTAATATTATCAGCCACTGCCATTGGTGCATCATTTACTGGTGTTACTGTTACTGTTACAGTTATGGCTTCTCCAACTACTGTTCCATCACTTGGTACATAAGTAAATGTATCTGTTCCATTAAAGTTCTCATTTGGAATATATTTCACTTCACCATTTTCAATGCTAACTGTTCCATTAGCTGGTTGAGTTAATTGGGTAATCTCTAACTCTTTATCTTCTCCATTAACATCATTACTAAGTACATCAATTAATACTGGTGTATCTTCTTGCGTATTTATGTTATCAACTTCACCTATGACTACTTGTGGGTAATCTACATTGATGTTTGCTTCATTTGAAACTTCATCTGTTTTATCTGTTACGGTATAAGTAACTGGTGTTGGGTCTGCTATAAAACTTGCAAGTGGCGTAAATGTAATTTCACCTGTTGTTGTATTAACTTTCCAAGTTCCTTCATTTACTACTACCAACTTGCCATTCGCATCTTCTCCCACTAAAGTTACACTTGATATATTTAAATCATTCTCATCATCACTATCATTACTTAATACACTTAGTGTTACTGGATTTCCTGTTGTTCCTGTTGCATTATCATCATTGGCTACTGGTGCTGTTTGTGGGTAATCCACATTAACGGCTACTGGTGTTGAGGTGTTTCCTGTTGTGTCACTTACCACATAAGTAATAGGTGTTGGATCACCTGTAAATCCTGCTTCAGGGGTAAATGTAATCGCTCCTGTTGTTGGATTTACTGTCCATTTTCCTTCGTTTGGTACTACAAGCACTGTTACTTGGTTTCCATTTTCATCAATGATTTTAACGCTTGTTGGGTCGATGTCTCCATCTGCATCATTATCATTGGCTAATACATCAATTACAACTGCTTCTCCACTGTTTGCTGTTCTATTATCTTCACTTGAATCCGTGATATTTGTGCTTACAACTACTGTTATGTTTGCATCATCACAGTTTGTAGGGTTTGCATTTTCACAAATGGTATAAGTCTCAACATACGTTCCTGATGGCGTTCTTGCTGGTACACTTACCTCTCCATTGGTAAGATTAATATTAATATATGGACTATCATCTACACTATCGGTGATATTAGTATCAGTTCCTACCACAATAGTATTACCACTTAGGGTATCGTTACTGTTAAGGCTACCTGCCACACCACCATTTGTTCCATTGATGGCTAAGTTATCATCTACTGCATCTATTGGTAATTTACGATAATCTACCTCGCTTGAACTGCTATTACTATTAGTTAAGTTTGTTGTTGGAACATCTACTTTTCCATTCACATCACTATAATCATCAGCATTTTCAGCAACTGAATCTAAACCATTTAGTCCAACAGTTCCAGTAAGTGTAAATCCACTCTCATTTGCATCTGTAATGCCATCATTATCTGAATCAGTATCTAAAATATCTGTTATATTGTCTTCATCTGTATCTACTGGTGTTAATCCTCTACCATACGCTGTATCTACACCATTAGCACCTACTGCACCTGCTGGAGCAATATATCCATTGGTTGTTTGAGCTTCTACGTTATCTGGGATTCCGTCGTTGTCGCTGTCTAGGTCTAAGTAGTTTGGAATGCCATCGTTATCACTATCTACCGTAGCATTTCCCTCTACACTATCCAAAACCCCATCATTATCATCATCAAGGTCAATGGAATCTGGAATTCCATCACCATCGGTATCTTTAAGTGAACGATAATCAACATCAGAAGGATTGTTATCTGTTTCTGCTAAATCACTACTTGGTGTATTTACTTTTCCATTCACATCACTATAGTCATCAGCATTTTCAGCAACTGAATCTAAACCATTTATCCCAACAGTTTCTGTAAGTGTAAATCCACTCTCATTTGCATCTGTAATGCCATCATCATCTGAATCACTATCTAACATATCAATTGTAGCATCACCATCTGTATCTACTGGTGTTAATCCTGTACCATACGCTGTATCTACACCATTTGCATCGACTGCACCTGCTGGAGCAATATATCCATTAGTTGTTTGTGCTTCTACATTATCTGGAATTCCGTCGTTATCGCTGTCTAGGTCTAAGTAGTTTGGAATGCCATCATTATCAGTATCACAAGCATTAGGAATTCCTCCTAATAGTAAAGCAATGTTATCACTACGAACCCCGTTACTCGTAATTGTAATGGATGAAACTAATTTACTAGTTTTTCCAATGAAGTAACCAGCTTCGTCATCTACATTATTTGTGGACAAAACATTGCCACTTAACGAAAGCATTGGCAATCCTGCATGATTGACTAAGGTAAAATCACTTATCGTAGCACCACCAGCAATATCTATCGTAAAAGTTCCATTATGTGATCCAGCCACAGGATCAACATCTAACATTCCAAAGAAAAGATCATCCGCAGGTATAGCGGGTGAGAAATTGTAAACTATACTAAAATCACCAGCATTGGTTTTATAAAAGCCATTATGTTGAATTTGGAATGTATTATTATCTAAGAATGCTATGCTATTGTATGTGGTATTATTTGAAGTAAAGCCAAATACTTTATTAACATTAAAAGTCGAGTTTGAACGACCCACCCAGTTACCATCAGTAATTGTTTCTTGATAAGGGAGCTCACATCTCTCCACACTATCCAAAACCCCATCATTATCATCATCAAGGTCAAGAGAATCAATTACTCCATCACCATCGGTATCTACCGAAGGAGTGGTTTGTACATTATCTCTATAGTCTAGATTTGTTGTTGTTCCATTGGCATCACTACCATTACTTGCGGTATCATTATCTGCATCTAATAATGTAAAGTTTGTTCCATCATACGCTTTTCCATTCACATCAGCATAGTCATCAGCATTTTCAGCAACTGAATCTAAACCATTTATCCCAACAGTTTCTGTAAGTGTAAATCCACTCTCAACTGCATCTGTAATGCCATCATTATCTGAATCACTATCTAACATATCAATTGTAGCATCACCATCTGTATCTACTGGTGTTAATCCTGTACCATACGCTGTATCTACACCATTTGCATCTACTGTTCCACTTGGAGCAATATATCCATTGGTTGTTTGTGCTTCTACATTATCTGGGATTCCATCGTTGTCTGAATCCAAATCTAAATCATTTTTAATACCATCTCCATCAACATCACAAGAAACACTATCTTGCGTAAATGAAATATTATCTAATCCAAAATACTCTGTTGCGTTACAATCATTCAGATCCAGAGCATTTGATCCTTCAATCTCAATCGCAATACTTTTTAGATTACTTAATGTAAGAGCTAAATCTGCTCCCCACTCGGCTTCAGTTAAAGGAATATTGATATTTTTCCAACCATTATTATTTTGTTGAGGGAAAGTAGCAGTTACATTAGCATCCGCTCCAATTAAAATGACTCTTAATACATTCGTAAACGAATCATAAGCTTCATTTAAATCTCCATCAATATAATCAAAGTTCAAATTACCACCTAAAGCATTACGAAGATTTTGATTAATATCTGCACTCACTGCCCAAGTCCAAGTATTACCTGGATCATTTCCTAAAATAAAGTTTCCATCAGGAGATGGAGGATAAAGAGAAGTACTACAACCAGTATTCGTTACAGGGCTAGATGAATGAGTCATCAAACCTACTGTATTTCCTGTTGCTACTCCACCTTCTTGACTTGAAAGTTCAAGTCCCCAACCTTCAGAAGAGGCATCAAAGTTCCAATTATACGCTGCACATTCTTGATTATCCAAAACTCCATCATTATCATCATCAAGGTCAATGGAATCAATTATTCCATCACCATCGGTATCAACTGCCAAAGCATGGACAGGTAATAGTATCATCATTAAAAACATGAGTAATATTTTTAAATGTCTATATATCATTTTAACTCCTACTATATATTCTATTTAAAATATTTCTAAGTATGAAACCTAGAAAAACCAATTTAAAACCATAAATAAAATAATTGAAAATAGGAAATGACCTAAATATTGGTAGCTTGGCAATCTTTTTTAATGAAAAAAGACCCATGGCTTTCTGTCTCCACCTCACGATGGGTTTAGCTTTTTCAATATTTTATTTCTACGGTATGATATTATCAGAGAGAAAAGAAGAGTAAACTTAAAATAATATAAATATATATATTTATTTTAATTATATAATATAAAATATGATTAATTATGAAAAATTAATAATTTCTCATAAAAATAGAATTTGACAAGAACTAATAATACAAAATGTATTATTAGTAAAGTTTAGATTTAAGACGTTCTAAACGCTTATTAGACGCTTCAATATCTTCTAGGTGAACCTCTCCTTTGTTTATTAAACGCTTAATCGTAGCAACTAATGTTTTAGTTTTTACCATACTCTTAACAGAGAGTTGATTTCCAAAGAGTAAAATGTCATTTCCTGCATTTATGGCTAATTTTAGGGTATTTTTTAAACCATATTTTTTATTAATTGCACCCATTTGTAAGTCATCGGTAATAACCACGCCATTGAAGCCAAACTCTCCTCTTAATTTACCTTTAATTACTTTTTTAGAAAGTGTTGCTGGGTATTTAGCATCTAGTTTAGCATTAAAGACATGGGCGACCATAACGGTGTCAATGGTTTGAGATTGGGCTAAAAGACGGTAGGGTTCAAGCTCTTTGGGTTTCCACAGCTTGGTGACATTCACAAAACCTTTATGCGTATCGCCTAAAGAAGAGCCGTGACCTGGGAAGTGTTTAAGTGAGGTGAGGACACCATTATCATGCATGGCATTCATAAAAATAGACGCATAATGTACCACTTGTTTAGGGTCTGCACCAAATGAACGCCCTAATTGATAGATAACATGGTTGCGTTTGTTAATGGCTAAATCTACATCGGGGGCTAAGTTGTAGTTAATCCCCACTGAAGCAAGTTCTGCACCCATTTGTTCATAGTGTTGTTTGACACGCTTATCACTTAGTCTAATGACATCAGAAGCTTTGGGAAACTTACCATAGAAGCCATATTTTCTTTTGAGTCTTTGAACTTTTCCTCCCTCTTGATCAACAGAGATGAGAAGTTTACCATCTTTAGAACAGGCTTGAAGCTCTTGGGTAAGTCTTGCCACTTGGTCTTTGTTAGCAATGTTTTTAGCTTTTTTATGGTTTACAGGGTTTACATCAAAAAGAATAACTCCTGCTAAATTATAATCTCTAATGTCACGGCAAATTTGGCTATTTTGAGGAGCTGATGTTCCTAAGAAGCCTACCATAAGCATTGAACCTATCTTCTCCTCTAATGTTTTATGAGGTTCTATGACTACTTCTCTATTGGGCATAGAGACCGTCTCTTCAAATGTTTCTTGATTATCTATTGCATTTAAAGAACAGCCTGTTAAAATTAACAGCGTTACAAGGCTAAAATGTTTCATTTTCATAAGTTTCTCCTATATTTAATATAAATTGTGAAATTAACACTATCTATTTTTATTTATTTTCGCTATAATTCGCAAAATTTCTGCAAGAGTATATCAAAATCTCTTATTTTTAGGGCTTTAATTAAACCCTAACCACTAAGCAACATAAATTTTACACTTTAATTGTGTAACTATTTGGTATCAGCTGCAAAAATTGGGGTTATTGAACGCCATTTATCAACAAAAGCAATACTAAATAGAACTGTTTGTGTTATTAAATCACGCACCACTAAACTACCCTACAAAATTTACCATAAAGAAGAACCTACATGACATTTCAAAATTTTAATTTTAAAGATACACTAAACCAAGCCATTACTGATGCAGGATTTACAGAACCAAGCCCTGTTCAAGCCGATGCGATTCCCCTCATTTTAGAAGGGCATGACCTCATTGGTCAAGCACAAACAGGAACAGGTAAAACTGCTGCTTTTGGTCTGCCAGTTATCCAACAGATGAGTGGGAACAATGGGGTTGAAGCTTTAGTAATCGTTCCAACACGTGAACTTGCAATGCAAGTTTCAGACGAACTTTTTCGTTTCGGAAAAACAGCAGGACTCAAAACAGCCACCGTTTACGGGGGGACACCTTACAACAAGCAGATTGAGAGAATTAACCAAGCCAACATTATTGTCGCAACACCTGGGCGACTTCAAGACCTTTTAAAATCAAAAAGAATTCAGATTAATCCTAAGTTTGTCATTTTAGATGAAGCTGATGAAATGCTTGATATGGGATTCTTAGAAGAGATTAAAAACATTTTTACTTTCTTACCAAAAGAGCGTCAGACACTTATGTTTTCAGCCACAATGCCAAAACAGATTAAAATCTTAGCAGAGCAAATTCTTGACAATCCAAAGTCGGTTACCATTACCAAAAAAGACCGTACCAACACTGATATTTCTCAAATTTTTTATGTGGTAGCAGATTATGAGAGAGATGATGCACTTTTAAGACTCATTGACTTTAAAAACCCTAACAAATGTATTATCTTTTGTCGTATGAAAAAAGAGGTTGATAGACTCTCATCTTACATGACCGCCCAAGGATTTAAAGTTGCTTCACTTCATGGAGATATGGAGCAAAAACAAAGAGAACATACCATTCGTTCATTTAAACAAGGATTGGTAGAAATTTTCATTGCTACTGATGTCGCAGCACGTGGTCTTGATGTAAATGATGTTTCTCACGTCTTTAACTACCACATTCCTTTTGACAGCGAATCTTACGTACATAGAATTGGGCGTACAGGTCGTGCAGGAAACAAAGGGGAAGCCATTACACTTGTGTCGCCAAATGAGCTTAGAACCATTAAACGCATTGAAAAAGATGTTGGTGCTGTAATGGTAAGCGAAGTAATTCCTACACGTCAAGAGGTTCAAGTGCGTAAAGATGATGACCTATTGGCTAAGATTGCTAACACTGAAGTGAAGTCCTCGGCTAAAGAGATGGTTAAAACACTTCAACATGACCTTGACATTGTAACCATTGCCCATCTACTCGCTACCATTGTTCAAGAAGAGATTGATGTTAAAGGAAAAGATATTATTGGTCTGGGAACCGAAGAGGTTAAAGCCCTTATTGAGAGAGCCAAAAACTTTAAAGGTAGCGACCGAAATGGTGGAGGTCGTGGACGTGGAAGAAACCGAAGTCGTAGCCGTAATGGTGGAGGAAACCGTGACAGAGGTGGACGAAGTGGAGAGAGACGAGGAGGAAACCGTGACAGCAGAAATGGTGGAGGAAACAGAAGTAGCCGTAATGGTGGAGGCAA
>JALSOO010000187.1 GCA_026986355.1 Campylobacteraceae bacterium
AATAGATAGGTAATCAGTCAATCCTGCATTTTTTAATCCATAAACAACGATATACAATCCGATACTAAACCAAACTACTTGCCATGGAGCATTTTTGATAATCTCTTTTGGATTTACAACATTCATATAGGCTGAAATAGCTAAAAAGATAATAGCTCCACCCAAAGCAAATAGACTAATTGGTAGACTGTAATAGTCTCCTATAAAATATCCTGATAGAAGTAAGGCTAAAAAGAACCAACTAAATTTAAATAGTGTTTTACTTTTTAATACATCATCTTCACTACTCAATAGAGTAATATCTACTCTTTTAGGAATATCTTTTCGTAAAAATAGCCACAATAGAATAATAGAGATAATGGTACTAACCATATAAGGAATAAACATGTTTTGTATGTATTCTAAAAATCCAATGTCAAAATAGTTTGCTGTAACGATATTAGTAAGATTAGAAAATACAAAAGGTAGAGACGCACTATCACTAATAAATCCACCTGCTAACAAAAAAGCCAAAATAGTTTTGGTATTTAACTTTAAAATCCTCATTTTTGCTAATAGAATTGGAGTCAAAATTAATGCTGCTCCATCATTTGCAAAGAGTGCCGAGACAAATGAGCCTAAAAGTAGAGAATAGACAAACATTAAATGTCCATTTCCCTTAGAAAGTTTTGCCATTTTTATAGCACACCACTCAAAAAAACCTATCTCATCAAGTACCATAGACAAGATAATGATACCAATAAAAGCTAATGTAGCGTCCCAAACAATATCTGTAACTATAGCTACATCAGAAAAATTAACTACCCCTAAAGTTAAAGCAACAATTGCACCAATAACTGCAGTTGTTCCTATTTGTAAACCTTTTGGTTGCCAAATCACAAAAATTAGTGTGATAATAAATAGTAAACTAGCTAGTAGCATTACACCCCTTTGTCAATATGGGAGACTCCAAGCTTAAATAGCTAATCTCCTCTAATATAGATTGTCTAAATCTATCAAGAGGAGTTCGGATACTATAATATGCCCATCTCCCTCGTCTCTCTACCTTTAAAAAACCTGCATCTTTGAGTATCTTTAGATGTCGTGATATACGTGATTGAATCATTTTAAACGCCTTCTCTATATCACAAACACACACTTCACTATTTAGATTTATAAAATTTAAAATCTGAATACGTGTCTCATCATTTACAGCCGATACTGTTTGTAGAAAAATATCCACTCTAGTCCTTATTTAAAACTTTTGATTTTGCTAAAGCTTTTTCTATCTCCTCTTTGGCTATATCTCCTGAAAGTTTTAGCTCTACATTACCATCTTTTCCCTCTACTTGCATATTGGTAATCTTCTTTTTTGTCTCACTACTCATACATTCACAAGCACCTGTAGCACAGTTTGATACCATTTTTACAATCTGCTCTTTAGCTACTGCACCTGTAAAATTAATCTTTACGCCATCTGTTAGTTTAAATACTTTTTTATTCATCTCTTCTCCTATTTTTAATTTCTCTTTTACTTTTGGAAGTAAAACCTCTTTTATCTCTTTGTAAGTAGTTTCAAATGCTTCAAACTCTTTTCCATCTGGGTCATCAAAACCTACATGAATAGTATCTGTTTTTTTTGGGAAAGTGGGGCAAGTCTCTTGTGCATGACCACATACAGTTACAACCAAATCAAAATCTATATCAATCACTTCATCAAGATGTTTAGAGTAATAGCTATCTTGCCATATATTATTTTGCTCTAAAACCTTTTTAGCATTGATATTGACTTTGCCACTAGGAGCTACTCCACAGCTATAAGCTTTCATACCATCAAGCTGACTATTAATAAGTGCCTCTGCAATAATACTTCTACAAGAGTTACCCGTACACATAATTAGAACTTTTTTATCCATATTTACCTCTATTTTTTATAAATTATAGCTAATTATTCTTATATCAAGATATATTGATAT
>JALSOO010000188.1 GCA_026986355.1 Campylobacteraceae bacterium
CTCTAAGTAGGAGTCCAAATTTGTTAAATCTTTAGATAGTTGAGTGCCTCTTTTAGATGATTATAGAGTTTGATACCATTTTTGTCTTTGGTAAAGTGTCTATAGATTTTTAGTTGTCTTAGTGTTGTCTCTATCTCAAATTTATCAACGCTATTTGTATCTAAAAAGTAGTTGATTTCAGTGATGGCTAAATCTATATCTCCAAGGAGCATTAAAAATTCGGCGTTACTGCTTACCTCCCACCAGCTATTAGCATCTATTTGCCATACTCTATGTAGCTCTTTGTAGAGTTTTTTAAGCTCTTCTTTCTCTGCATATTCATACTCAATGGTATCTATGATATTATGAATATAGGCATAGTTTACTGCATCATAATATTTCTGTTGGCTATCTTTTAGTCTATATGCCTCTTTATATAGGCTATATGCTTGAACCAATAGATTTATATCTATCTCCTCTATGCTATTGTGTAGCTCTTTTTTAGCGTTATAGAGAGCCTTTCTTTTGTAGTTTGAAGCGATTAGGGTTACAATTTCAGGCTCTTTGAGATGGTATTTGGCACTGCTATATAGCTTTTTTAAAATATCTAAGGCTCTATCCCACTCTTGAACTCTCTCGTGAGAGAGCAGAATTGCTTTTAGATGGGCTATCTGATTGTGATTATTATATTTATAGCTTGAATTACTCTCTTCTATCTTTTCAATTATTTCAAGTGCCTCTTTGGCTCTATTTTTTGACTTTAGCTCTTTTGCATAGTGAAAGAGCGCTAATGGCTTATCTTTATATTCTAAAGTATCTAACATTTCTATTTTCTCTCCATATATATATTGGTCTATATTTTCTAAATTATCTCTTTTTGGGAGTATATCGAACTCACCACTCTCTATCCGTCTTTTAAATGAGCTTGTTGAGATAAAATCTTCTATCCATATATCTGTTTTGAGATTAAAAAACTCTGCAATTTTAGCTCTATTTTTGCTATTTGGATTTAAACCATCTATCCAATTCCAAACAGAAGTAGGACGTTTATAGCTCAATTTTATAGAAAAACTCTCTACATCGACAAATATATCTGAATAGATTTTTGTTAATTCTACAAACTTGTCACTATGTGTCATTGGATATATCCTTTTTTAATACATTATATTACTCCTAGGCTTGAAATCGTATTGAGTATATTTAAAAATTATAGGATTTGTTGGAGTATTTTTAATTTAGGTTTCATAAAAATCCAAGAAATCCTAAAAATAGTACTTATAATTTAACATATTTAAAAACAGGAGTTAGCAATGACTAGATTTAAAATGAAGCAGATAGTATATCTGATTGGTATGCTACTTTTACTTACAGCATGTGGAGGAGACTCAAAAAATAACCCACCACAAGAGAACAATGAAACTAATCTTACAAATAGTGAAACAGCTACTCATGAGAATAGTTCTACCCAAGAGGAATCAGACGAGAATGTTTCTACTCAAACTGAAACAACAGAGACAAATACAACAATAGAAACAAATACAACAAGTATTATTGAAAGTAATACCACCACGACACAAGGAATAGTAACGTTACCAACTACGACCAACACAAGACCTGTAACAACAACGCCGATTGTAGTGACTCCTCCTGTTCTTAAAGAGGGTAGAGTTATTGACACGCTTGTCATAGGACTACACTATAAATGTGGGAACAGAGAAGGTGTAACTGATGCAGAGGGTAAATTTTATTGTTATGATTTTCCTGTTCTCTTTTCTATGGAAAATCTTATTATTGGAAGTAGAGCAACCCCAACAGCTGATGGGGATGTGTATATACAAGACATTGTAGGGGTAGCAAGAGATAATTTTACTGATAAAAAAGTAATTAGAATAGCTAAATTACTTCAAACTTCAGATAATGATGGAAATCTTGATAATAACATAAGCATTAGTTCAGGAAGTATTACTCTTGGC
>JALSOO010000189.1 GCA_026986355.1 Campylobacteraceae bacterium
GCCAAACTTGCATGAGTAATTGCACCTTGTGCAATATCAAGAATCTCTAAAAGTTCATCTTCATCTAACTCATTTGTATATTGAACATGCTCTTTTTCTGATGCATTTACACACATCTCTATCATCAATATATCCGAACCAGAACCGACAACCAAAAGGTCAAGTGTTGAATCATCTTGCTCTATAAGTGTAGGGTTTACAAGAACTTCATCATCTATTTTTCCTAAACGAACAGCTGAAACTACTTGATTGACAGGTATATCAGATGTATATAACGCTGCTGAAGCTGCGTGCATTCCTGCTACTTGCATATCTACAGCAGGGTCTGCACTTAGAACAGTTACCGTAATAACAACAGGATAATGAAACCCTTTTGGGAAAAGTGGTCGTAGACTTCTATCAATAATTCTAGAAGTCAATGTCTCAAAATCCCCAGGTTTTGTCTCTCTTTTCATAAATCCACCAGGGATTCGTGCTGCTGCGTATGCTTTTTCTGTATATTGTACTGTTAAAGGTAAAAAATCTTCATCAACAGGTTTAGGGTCTATGGCAACAGCTGCCAAAAGTACTGCATCTCCACAATAGTACATTACTGCACCACTTGCTTGTTTTGCTACTTTATTAAATTGGTATCTCTCTTCTAAGTTATTACAACTAATAACTATATTCTCTTCATTCATTATCTATATTTTCCTTTTTTATTATTTAGCACTAGAAGAAGCTGCTGCAGCTCCTAAAATATTCTTTAAATCGTTATCTACAAAATCAACACCCAATCCAACAGATATTGAGTTTGCATCTTTATTCAATAAGTTATTACCACTAATATAAGCATTAATATGTTTAAAGAATTGATAACGTACAGTTGTCGTTAAATTAGCATTATTTCCACGAATATCACTCACTCCATTAAAATCATAAAGGTTTGTACTTAGTTTCAAAGTATCATTTAGAGCAAAATAGTCAACTCCAAATCCACCTTGCCCCTCTATAATACCTACACGAAATAGTAAATCATCATAACGTTTACCATATTGTGCAGAGAGTAAGAAATCTCCACTCTCATGTTTTTTATTTCCTGCGTATCCTCTATCAAAAGAGCTATCTGCCTTAAAGCTAGGTCCTGATGTTATTCCTAACATATAGTAACGTGTAGGGTCTGGTTTGAGTGTCAAGTTTAGATGTGATTTGGAGTAACCACCATCATCATAAACCTCATCTGTACGCATCTCTACATGGAGTTCAGTTTTAATCATACTATCCAAATACTTATCTACCTTCTTCATAGTTTCAGTACTATCTGAAAAGAAGCCATCAACAGAAGTTAACGCATTGCTTAAATTATCTTTATTATCTACTACAACCTCATTTAAATTATCCTCTAATACTACAAATTTATCCATTGCTTTTGGTAACTTAGCATGTAATGTTTTGCTAACACCATTAAGATACTTGGTAATAGAGTCTATCCTATTCATAATTGAGGGTAAATCTCTATTTATATTTTTAGCTACGTTGGAGTACTCATTCATCATTTTAGGTAAATCT
>JALSOO010000190.1 GCA_026986355.1 Campylobacteraceae bacterium
TTATATTATCACTCATAGTAGCAAACTTCTTTATAGAGTTATTTGCATTAGATAAAATCTCATGAATAGTCCTATTGTCATCTTTGGAGATAGAGGCTAAGAGCTTAGAGAACTCATTTAAGTTATCCAATGTAGATTTAATATTCTCTTTTCCACCACTATCTAAAATATCACGAATATCTTTTACCAAAAGACCTATCTGATTAAAAGCTCTATCTGCTGATGTTGAAGCATCTCCAATTGATGATACCTTCTCCTCTTTTGATAGTAAAGCATTCTTCTCTAAAATATTATTAGATTTACCAGGTCGTATATCTAAAAATTTTCCACCCAAAAGTGAATCTTGAGATATAATAATAGTTGAATCTTTTGGTATTTTAATACCCTCATTAATCATTAAATGAGCCATAACATCATTGTTTTTCAATGAAACTTCTTTTACATATCCAATATTAACACCTTTAAGTTTTACCTTAGCTTTCTCTTTTAATCCTGAACCATCTTTAATCACAGCTACAAGAGGATATGACTTTTTAAATAGATTATCAAAACTACTTAATTGCGTCAGTAGAGCAAAAAGAAAAAAGAGTGACAATGTAATAAAGAGACCAACCTTGGCTTCTGTTTTCATATTTTATCTACCTTTTGAAGAGAATTCTTGATTTTGTTCTATACCACCAAATGGATTAAGTGTTAATTCAAAATAAATCTTATTATTCTTAAATGAATCTTCAAGATTTGGTATACTCTCTTGTCCAAAAGAGAGTTTTGCACCCCAACACTTCTGTCGATGACTCCAACCTAACTCCCATTTATGATTAAAATCTTGTTTTAAATCATAATCATAATCAAAGAACCATTGATTATAACGATTATAATTATTGACAAATGAACTATGTATAAAACTTGTTACTCTATTTTTATCTATAAAATCATTATTATAAAAATGTGTTAATATTATATCATAGTTGCTTTGATTATAACTAAGTGTAGTAGTTAAAGAGTGAATTTTATCTTTATCTAAAGAATAAAAAAAGTTTGAATATAGCCCAAATGATTCTCCATTATAAGAGAACTCATTATTAATATCTCCTTTGTCTAAAGTCTCATTAGGATACTCAATCCATGAGAGTCTATGAAAAAAGTTTAAATCTAACCCTTTATCATAAAAATATTGACTTAAACCCATTGATAGACTCTCTCTTTGGGTCTGTGTAGCAAAAAGCTCCTTTTGGTTCTCATTTAAGTTACTATAGGAAGTTGGAGATTCATTTTCTAAACTAGGTTTAGTATATATAATTGATGGGTGTATAGTATGTATATTTCCATCATACGATTTGATTAAATCACTTGATAGTTCTATGGTATGATAGTTTCTATAATATCTGTAACTTTTACTTTTATACCCTAAATTAGAAAAAAAGACATCTGAAAGATATAGATTTTCAGATAGAGAAAAGTCTAAATAGTCATTAAAAAATGAGTCATGAAAAGTGATAGGTAGGTTAAACTCTGTTTGAGTCGCCCTACTCCCCTTTTTTCTAGTATAATTATGTACTTTTGCATCAAAAGAGTAGAAAAGCTGATTGACAAACAGCTCATTGAGATAGTGATGATAGTGAAGTGTAGGTAACTCTTGTAGCGTCTCTACATTGCTTTTTTTACTTGTATCTATATATATTTTGGAATAGAGTCCCAAATAGTTCTCTTCATTATAGCCAAAAGCATTAAATCTGGACTCGATTAAATTTGAGTTGACCAATGAAGAGGCTGATTTTTTTTGTAGATTTAGATACTCCAAATCACTTAAATAGGTAGAGTTTAGATACAATCCACTCTGATATGAATCAAATAAATCACTTTTTGGTAGGAAATCTGTTGAGCTATATTGAAGTTCAAAACCATAATGTTCTATATTTAAACCTGTATCATTAGAGTAGCCTCTAAAATTTTTAAAATATCCTGTTCTTACTAATCCAGATGAGTGGTTAGAATCTACATATCGTGCCGTAATATGCCCACCATAACCTCTACTTGTGCGTATCTGTGGATTAAACTCCATATCAAAACTGTTTGTAGGGGCATAAAAATAGGGTTGTTCATAGACAAATCCATCTTTTTGAGAGAGTTGAAATGTAGGGAAAAGTAGTCCAGATGTTCTTTTATTAATGGTAGGAAATCCCATATAAGGAAGATATAAAATAGTCGTATCCAAAAAACGGACTCGTGCATCTTTTAGAGTTATAAACTCCCTATTTTTTCTAAAGTGTGCCTCTGCGAACTCAATAGTCCAATCGGGATTTTTCTTGTTACAAGAGGAGAGCTTAGAGTTAAATATCTGATAGTGTTCTCTATCTCTAGTTGCTTTATTTGCTTCTATCCATAAATCTTGTTCTGTTGTAATTAAGAGTTTTTTAAACTCAACACTTTTACTCTTGGTGTTGATAACAAGTTCATCAGAAGAGGCTCTATTCTCCTCCTTACCCAACATCTCAACATGCCCATTTAGAGTCAATAGTGAACTCTTTTTATCATAAGTGGCACGATTAGATTGAAGTAAATCTCCATTATAGAGAATCAAAACATCTCCACTAGCTTTTAGATAATCTTTGGTAGCTGTAACATTTTGTGCAAAAACTTCTATTTGTTCTTTGGAAAAGAGAGATAGTGTAAAAATAGTAATAAATAATATATAACGCATTTATCTCCTATTAGATTTTATGATTTATAGTAGCCACAAAGGGCTACTACTAGAGTGCTTGATAAGCAATATCAGTACGACACTGTTTTCCTGCGAAATGAACTTGACCAACTAGAAGATAGGCTCTCTGTTGAGCCTCTGCAATCGTATCTCCTAGACCAACACATACAAGAACCCTACCTCCTGTAGCATAGAGTTTCCCCTCATCTCCACGTGTTACACCTGCATAAGAGATGTGTGCATGTTCTGCAAAAATCTCATCATGAACAATATCATCTACAATAATTTCAGCTGGAGCAGAGCTTTTATAAGGGTAATCTTTTGATGCCATAACCACACCAACAGCATATTTATCATAAAACTCAATCTCTAAACTCTTTAGGTCATTTGTAGCACCCTTATAGAATAAATCTAATAGAGAAGATTTAATAAGTGGCATCAACTCTTCACACTCTGGGTCTCCAAAACGCACATTATATTCAAGTACAATTGGTTCATTATCCACCACCATTACACCGATAAAGAGAACACCTTTAAATGGCATTCCCTCTGCTTTCATACCCTCTAATGTTGGCACAATTACACGCTCATCAAGCTTTTTATATATCTCATCATTTACCAAAGGAGTTGGAGCATACGCACCCATACCACCTGTATTTGGACCTTTATCCTCATTTAATAGACGTTTATGGTCTTGTGCAGCAGGGAGAACTACATAATCCTCTCCATCACACAGAGCAAATACCGATAGTTCATAACCATCTAAAAACTCCTCTACAACAATTGATTTACCTGCATCTCCAAAAGAGTCTCCTGAGAGCATCTCTCCTACAGCTTTTTTAGCTTCATCATGAGTTTGAGCGATAATTACACCTTTACCACCACAAAGCCCATCAGCCTTGACAACAATAGGAGCATCTAGTGTCATAATAAATCTATACGCATCTTCGATAGAGTCTGTCTCAATATATTTAGCAGTAGGAACATTATGACGAGCCAAGAAGTTTTTCATAAATATTTTAGAACCCTCTAGTTGAGAAGCTTCTGCAGAAGGGCCAAAGATATTTAACCCTCTAGCCTCAAAAACATCAACAATCCCAGCAACCAAAGGGGCTTCTGGACCAACAATAGTAAGCTCTATATTATTCTTTTCACAAAAATCAGCCAAAGCATTAAAATCAGATATATCTAAATTCTCCCCCAACTCATCTGTAGCACCATTTCCTGGGGCAAAATATAATCTATCAACTTTTTCATCTTTTTTAAGAGCCATTCCTATAGAGTACTCTCGTCCACCTGCACCAATTATTAAAACATTCACTTGCAACTTCTCCATCATTTTTATTAACGGAATTATACACTATTGATGATATATATTAGATTTAGAAAGAATAGGAGCTTTTAGAGGAAGAGAGAGATTAAGTTTAGTAAGCATAAAAATAGAAATTAAACTCTCTTCCATAATATTTTTTATATTTAAAGAGATTTAACCCAAATAGCCGTTCTGTATAAGGTCGGCCCTAAAAAGCCAACGGTGTAGGAGAGAGCAATCTTTAGGGGACAGCTCCTCGTATAGTCTAGCTACACTCAAACGGAGTCACCCACACACCAATTAACTACATGTCCCACAATAGATAATGTTGGACCACAAAAAACAGTAGTCGAACTATTCAGGTTGATGAAATTATACCATTTTTTTTGGAAAATTTCATTATAAATTTGTGTTCTTATCTATTTTTTCTATTGAAATCCTACTATTAACTCTCTAGCTTTCCGTATACAAGCATCAATTAAAGCCTCATCAGCCACAACATACTCACAATAGTTAGGTAGATGCTCTTTGGTAGCATTTCCGATTAAAACAGCTATATAGGTACTATCCCACTCAAAGTTTTTGAAAAAGCAGTGGATAGTAGAGGGAGAGGTAAAGATGATAATGGAGTTTTTAGATGGTTTTTTATCTATGGGATACTCTTTACAAGAGGTTTTATAGATAATCTGCTCTTTAAGCTCAATATATGATTTAGCTAGATAGGCTTTAGAGTCAAAAGAGACTATTTCAGGTCTAAGATAGAGTATCTTTTTATCTCTAAAACTCTCTTTTATATCTTTGGCTAACTCTTTGCCATAAAACTTTTTTGGATTATGGATAACCTCTCCACCTAACTCCTCTATCTTAGATTTTGTTGCTTTTCCTATGGCAATAGAGGGGTAGTTTTTCCAAGATTTATCTATCTCATTAGCCGATACAACAGCCTGTTTTGAAGTGAACATAAGAGTATCACAATAGGAGAAATCTATACTCTTTTTTAATATAGAAAACTCTATCATGGGAAGAGAAATTGTTTCCTCTTTTTTTAGAGGAGATAGTAGATATATCTCTTTCTTTTTCATAATTATTTTTTTGTAGCCATATAGTTATTAATCTCACTATCATCAAACGGGTCATAATGAGGGGTAATAATCCAAGGTTTATTAGGCTCTAGTGCCATAATCTCATCTTCTATCATATCTGATATACGGTGTGCCTCTATCAGATATATATTTGGTTGAAGTACTAAATGAAACTCAATAAAATTGGTCGTTCCATCTGTTCTAGTCTTTAACCAATGAAATCCATTAACCTCTTTGTGTGAAGCAATAATCTTCTCTATTTTCTCTACCATATCCCTATCTAAAGCGTGGTCAAGTAGTATCAAGATACCCTCTTTGATTATATCATAGGCTGAATAGATAATATAGATACCAATTCCAAAACCAAAAATAGCATCAACAATCTCCCAACCAGTATAGTGTACAACTCCCAATGCCAACAATATAACTCCATTTGACCATAAATCAGTCTGATAGTGCAAAGCATCTGATTTTATCACTAGATTATCTGTCTCTTTTGCTACATGTAATAGATATTTAACTAAAGCAAACGTAACAATAATAGAGAGTATCATTACCCAAATTGCAGGAGATAAAAGAGCTGTAGATGTTCCATGGATAGACTTCTCTATAGCTACATAGATAATATAAAATCCCGAAATAGTAATAATCGTCCCCTCTATAACCCCTGCTATAGCTTGAACTTTTCCTTTACCATAATGAAAGTTCTCATCTGCTCTCTCTTCTGACTTCTTAATAGCAAAAAAGTTAAATATGGATATAAGGGTATCGAGTAGTGAATCTATAGCAGAAGCCAAAACAGCTACTGAACCTGATGCTACACCTATAGCAAATTTGACGATTGTTAAAATAGTAGCTACCGTTGTGGCTACTACTGTTGCTCTTTTTTCTGGAGACATTTTTATCCTTTACCCTCTTTATCAAACCTAGCTTTCATTGTAGGATTTCCATGAGTTAATTTTTTTATGGTTAAATCATTAGCTTTATCATTAGCCAAACGCAAATTTCTATCTGAAGAGAGTAGTGCCTCTTTTATCTTCTCTAAATGGCTAATGGTCTTGTCTATCTCTGATATTGCTGTATTGAACTTACGATTAGCCAACTCATAGTTTTTTGAAAATCCTACTTTAAACTTCTCTATCTTATCCTCAAAATTACTTATATCAATACTCTGATTTCGCATTATATTTAATTCTGCTTTATACTCCATAGATTTCATACCTGCATTTCTAAGAAGTGTAATAATTGGTATAAAAAATTGAGGACGAACCACATACATCTTCTCAAACTTATGAGAAACATCAACAATTCCTGTATTATACAGCTCACTATCTGACTCCAATAAAGATACTAAAACTGCATATTCACACCCCTTTGTTTTACGGTCTTTATCTAACTTGGTAAAAAAGTCCTCATTTCTCTTTTTAGTAGCAGTCTCATCGCTCTCATTTTTCATCTCAAACATAATGGAGACTATCTCATTACCCTCTCTATCTGTTTCTCGATAGATATAGTCACCTTTAGTACCTCTAGTAGCATCATTATCTTTTTCAAAATAGGCATTTTGAAAGCCTGTAGCTCGTAGCTTATCAAACTCAATCTCACAATGCTGTTCTAATGTCTCCCCTACCATTTTAGTAGATAATTTCTGCTT
>JALSOO010000191.1 GCA_026986355.1 Campylobacteraceae bacterium
CTCTCATAACTTTTATAGTAGCTCTTCGTGGCAGAATTTTAATAATGAACGCAAAAAACTTATAGAGTCCCAAATAGAGATAATCAACCATTTAGTAGCTCCCTAGCCATAAGAATAACTTTATGAGATGGAATTTTAGTGATAGAGAAATCATTTTTATCCAGTTTATAGTGATTTACTTCACTTTTTGATTTAATAACTCTATTTATAGGTGTTTGATAGACACGATTTATAGGAGTTGGTCCAAAAATAGTAATGGAAGGGATATTTAATCCCCATGCCATATGGGTAGGGCCTGTATCGTTACCTATAAGTAAATCAGATTTAGCAATAGTAGCTTTTAGAGAATTTAGATTCATCTTTGGCAAGACTCTTACCCATTTAGATTTGGATTCTATCCACAAGGCTTTTTGTCTCTCATCTTCGCTACCCCATGCAATAAGTATATTCTCTTTTAGATGGTTTGCAACCTCTACAAACTTCTCTTTGGGATAGTTTCGACTCTCCCACGTTGAGCCTATGATAAATATAATATTTTTTTTATCTTTTGAGATATGTTCATCTACTCTTCTATCACTATCTTGATAATATAGAAATGGCTCTTTATCTATAATCATTTGAGGTGTTATCGTTAAATCTAGTGGTTCTCCTATAACCTTTACATTTCTATCTATGGTATTAGCAGTGTAGGCAATATCTATCTTTTGATTATAAAACGATGAAGCAATCCCCTCACGGATTGACTCTTTTGAAAATCCAACAATATTGTTACCAAGGAGTTTGGATGTAATAGCAGATTTTAGAAGTCCTTGTGCATCAATAACTAAATCATAGCTATTTTTAGCATATCTTTTTGTATCTATTATCTCTCTAAAAATAGTTAGAGGATTTCTTTTTATTGATTTTAAATTTAGAGTTAATACATTATCTATATGGGGATTATTTGCTAAAATTTCTGAAAACCCTTTCTCTACAATCCAATCTATATAGATATTGGGTTTACTATTTTTTATATATTGTATTGCTACCATAGCATGAATAATATCACCCATAGCCGAAAGTTTAACTATTGCAACTTTCATTAAAATCCTTTTGCTTCTTTAAAAAATTGTATCATTTTACCAAAATAGTATAAAGAGTAGAAAGGTAGCCATAACAGCTTTCAATTTAATTTGATATAATCACGCTAATTAATAGTAAGGAATATCCTTTGATTGGAATTGTTGATTATAACATGGGGAATTTAGCATCTGTGATAAATGCTTTTGAAAAAGTAGGTGCAGATATAGCAGTAGAGAGTGACCCCTCAAAACTGAAAAATTACAACAAACTTATTTTGCCAGGTGTTGGTGCATTTGGCGATGCTATGGAACATCTAAAAAGTAATGGTATGGATAGTGCCATAAAAGAGTATGCTCAAAGTGGCAAACCTCTTTTAGGTATTTGTCTTGGTATGCAACTGCTTTTTGAAAGCTCCCAAGAGTTTGGAGAGAGTGAGGGATTAGGGCTTATAGAGGGTAGAGTAGTAGCTTTTGATAAGCAAAAATTTGACCATAAACTAAAAGTTCCTCATATGGGTTGGAATGAGATGTTTAAACAGAACGATAACCCTCTATTTATAGGATTAGATAAAGAGTTCTATCTCTATTTCGTCCACTCCTTCCACGCTGTTTGTTATGATAGATACGCCATAGGCAAAACTTATTATGGCTATGAATTTGTATCTGCTGTAAACAAAGATAATATCTACGGCATACAACCCCACCCAGAAAAGAGCCATGAGAATGGTTTGAAGATTATTGAGAATTTTGTAAAGTTGTAAAAGGAATAGAAATGAGCGACCATTTCATAAAAAATATAGAGATTAAAAACTTTAAATGCTTTAAAGACTTTAAAGCAGAGGGATTTGGAAGAGT
>JALSOO010000192.1 GCA_026986355.1 Campylobacteraceae bacterium
TAAACTCTATGAACCCTAGTGCTAAATTTATCTATATATCAGACTTGAATGATACTTTTAATCAACTACCTTATGGTGTGATGGCTATGAATGTTACAGGGGATATTGTTGCGAAAGGGAAAAATGGTTCAACTCTTACTAATTATATTGAAGGATGTATGGCAGAAGATACAAAGATAAATCTATCTTATGCCCTGAGTGTTATTCCAAAAGACTCCAAAGGCAAAAATGTAGATTTTGAATTCTTTACCTATAATTACGCTATTGATAAAGATAGAAATATATCTAGCAATGATATAAATAACTCATCTCCAGCATCAGCTGGAGATATAGCTATGAATTTTGCAAATAGATACTTTGCAAGTGGAGGAAAGGCTGGGTATAAGAGCTTTATTAACTTTAAGAGAGGATTTAATAACCCTATAAACCCATTTAGATTAACTATAAATGAGTTTAATATAACAGCTCCAACTAAATTTGTAGCAGACTTAAATAGCTCTTTTGAAACAAAAGGGTATAACAATTTAAATAGAACAAAAACCTTCTACTATGCAAAAACAAAAGCAAAACAAGATAAATATGAAGATATATATGATAGCAATGTAACAACACCAATAGGAATAGCTATTTTTTGCAATAAAACTCTTGATTATTGCCTAGATTATGATATAAATGCATCAAATGCGAGAACTGATGAATTCGATTGGTGGTGGGCTAAAGAGCATAATGGATCTAACTATGGCTCTTCGTTGGTTAAATTAGATGATAGTATAGACATTAATGTGAATACAAAGGCTAATATATCTAAAACTACTATTAATGGGTTCAGCAATGGTATTGATGAAAATGTTGCACTATCTATAGATAAAAGTCAAAATATTGTATATCCATATACTGTAAAGGTAAAGTATGATGATAATATGAGGATAAGGTATCCATACCTTATGTTAGACCCAAATAAAATAATTGAAGAGGTAACTTTTGTTACAGAGGCTGCTTCTTGGTCAGGGTCTGGAAAAACTGGATATACTGTAGAGACCAATAGTTCAGGCAGAAGAAATAATAAAATTGATTGGTAATAAAGGATGTGCAACCTAAGTTGCAATACATAATAAAATTTTAGATATAATAAAGATAAAAAAGGATACAAATGGGTGGAATGTTTTTACTTATTTTAATGAATGCAGCTGTTATGGCTTCGATATATTTGACTATATTTATAATAGAACACTTTTTTGGTATAAGATTAGATAGAGGAACAACAAGTGGACTTTTGATACTATCTGTTGTAGTTGGTTTTAGTGGCTCTTTAATCTCTCTTTTTACCTCTAAATGGTTGGCAAAAATGCAAATGGGAGTAAGGATAATTGAGAAACCAAAAAATGAAAAAGAGAGATGGCTAGTAGAGACAGTTGAAGAGCTTTCAAAAAAGGCTGGTATAGGTATGCCAGAAGTTGGTATATTTGATGGTGCTCCAAATGCATTTGCAACAGGTGCAAATAGAGATAACGCTTTGGTTGCAGTAGCTAACTCAATGTTTAAGATAATGGATAGAGAGGAGTTAAGAGGTGTTTTAGCTCATGAAATTGGTCATATTAAGAGTGGAGATATGATAACAATGACCTTACTTCAAGGTGTTTTAAACTCTTTTGTGTTCTTCTTCTCTAGACTTATTGCAAATATTATAGCCCCAAAAGATGATGATGGTAATCCATCAACACTTGCATATATTGGAATTAGCTTTGCATTAGAGATTATTCTTACACTATTTGCCTCTATTTTGGCTATGTGGTTTAGTAGATACAGAGAGTATAAAGCAGATGCAACAGCAGTTAAACTTAGTGGTCCACAAGGTATATATAATGCTCTAAATACTCTAGATAACTT
>JALSOO010000193.1 GCA_026986355.1 Campylobacteraceae bacterium
GAAAAGCATCTGGAACACAAGAGCAGAATATCTTAGCAAAAAAAGATTCTCTATATCGTCAAGACTATTGTGGGTGTCTATTTGGTCTAACGATACAACGTAAACAACAGAGAAAATTAGCAGATGAACTCTTCTCTCCTATATCCAAACAGATACAACCTGAATCTATAGAGGCACGAATTGAGCTATATAAAAAACGGTGGGAGTATGAAGAGAGTAATATTGATTACAAGATAGTAAAAGAGCGTTTTTTGAACTGGCGAATGATAAATGGAGTATTAAAAGTAAAAAAAGAGGTTGTTCCTGCACATTTTTTACCCTATTCTACACTAAAAAGTGAATACACAAGAGGAAAAGTAGATGTACAAATAGGAGATTTATACTATATGAATAGAGATGAGGTTAAGTTTATAACATTAGATACCTATAATAAGTTAGCAGGTACTGATTTTAAAAATATTATTGATTTAATCTATACTACTCCATCTTTTGAAAAAGAGATTAAAATTAGGAATCAATTAATTAGTAGTGTTTATGATTTATCTATGATAGTTGTAGTCAAACATATTCCAACACAAAAGATTGAACTAATATACAAAAGCCATAATTACGAAGATGTTAAAGAGGTTCTTCTAAAATTGTCATAATATTTTAGTTATATTTAGGTAGAATAATTAAAAAATTATTCCAAAGGCTCAATTAATGCTATATAATGTAGTTGAAATTCAAAAAATATTACCTCATAGGTATCCCTTTTTACTACTTGACCGTGTTACAAAACTTGAAAAAGGGGTTAGTATAGAGGGGTATAAAAATGTATCTATCTCCGAACCTGTTTTCCAAGGACACTTTCCCGACCATCCAATCTATCCAGGGGTAATGATTATTGAAGGTATGGCACAAGCAGGTGGAGTACTTGCGTTTAAGAGTGCTACAGAAGATGAGCAGAAAGAGGCAGAAGATAAAGTTGTATACTTTATGAGTATAGACAAAGCAAAATTTAGGTCTCCTGTAACACCTGGTGACCAACTTGTATATAGATTAAGTGTTATAAAACAGCGTGGAGCGATTTGGCAACTTGATGCCAAAGCTTATGTAGATGAAAAATTAGTCGCAGAGGCTCAATTAAAAGCGATGATTGTAGATAAATAATCTATAAAAATCAAAAAAGGTTTTTAGTGTCAAATATACATCCAACAGCAATTATAGAAGATGGAGCAATAATAGGTACAGATGTAACTATCGGTCCATTTGTGACTATCTCTTCCCAAGCTACTATTGGCGACAATACGACTATTGACGCTCATGCAAATATATCAGGTAAAACAACGATAGGTAGTGGAAATCATATCTTTTCTCATGCTGTTGTTGGCTCTATTCCTCAAGATTTAAAATTTTCAGGCGAAGATGTTGAGCTTATTATTGGTAATAATAATAAGATTCGAGAGTTTACGTTAATCAATCCTGGTACAAAGGGTGGAGGAAGTATTACACAAATTGGTAACAATAATCTATTAATGGGATATGTTCATATAGGACATGATGTTATTATAAAGAATAACTGTATCTTAGCCAATGGTGCAACATTAGCAGGACATGTTGAACTAGGTGATAATGTTGTTATTGGGGGATTGACTCCTATTCATCAATTTGTTCATATTGGAGATTTTGCTATGATTGCTGGAGCATCAGCACTTAGTCAAGATATTCCACCTTACTGTTTAGCAGAGGGAAACCGTGCTACTCTTAGAGGACTTAATCTAACAGGTCTTAGACGACATTTAGATAGAGATGAGATTAATAATCTAAAAGTAGCATATAGGGAGCTGTTTGAGAGTGGACAAGCACTAAAAGAGAGAGCTGAAAAACTTTTAGAAACAACTAAATCAAAAAATGTAAAAAATTTAATAACATTTATAACACAATCAAAACGTGGTATACCATATATAAGGAAAAATATTAATGGCTAGAAGAAGATGTAGTTTTTGTAATACTACAGAAAAAAAGAAAAATCCATTTATAGCAGGGAACAATAATGTATATATCTGTTCAAACTGTGTAGAGTCTGCTTATCAAATAATATTTGGAGAAGGAGATGAGGAGGAGTTTAATAGCTCTTTAGAAGAAGAGACACCTCAAACACTTCTTATCCCAAAAGAGATACATAAGATATTGAATGATTATGTCATAGGTCAAGAAGAGGCAAAAAAAACACTCTCTGTAGCTGTTTATAACCATTATAAACGGATTTTTAAACATATTCATGATAATGATACCTCTATTGAAAAATCAAATATTCTACTTATTGGTCCTACAGGTTCAGGTAAAACACTATTAGCACAAACCATTGCACGATTTTTAGATGTACCTATTGCTATATCAGATGCAACCAACTTGACTGAAGCAGGTTATGTCGGAGAAGATGTTGAAAATATCTTGACAAAACTACTACAATCAGCAGATGGAGACATCAACAAAGCTCAACGTGGAATTATCTTTATTGATGAGATGGATAAAATCGCTAGAATGGGTGAAAACCGTTCAATTACTAGAGATGTATCTGGAGAGGGTGTTCAACAAGCATTACTTAAAATAATAGAAGGTTCAGTAGTAAATATACCACCAAAAGGTGGACGAAAACACCCAAATCAAGACTTTTTACAGATAGATACTTCAAATATACTCTTTATTTGTGGTGGTGCATTTGATGGTGTAGAAGAGATTATTCAGAGACGATTAGGTGCAAATCAACTTGGTTTTGGACAGAGTAAACGAAGTTCTAAAGAGAATGAAGATGTAATGCACCTGATTGAATCAGATGATTTAGTCCAATTTGGTATTATTCCTGAATTGATTGGTCGACTTCATGTTACTGCTACACTCGAACCTATTACACTTGATGATATGGTAAGAATTCTCACTGAACCTAAAAATTCAATTATGAAACAGTATCAAAAACTTTTTGAGATAGATAATGCTATCTTAACTTTTGAGAAGAGTGCTTTGGAAGCTATTGCCAAAAAAGCTATCAAAAGAAAGACAGGAGCAAGAGGATTGAGGTCAATTATGGAAGAGGCTCTATTAGATATAATGTATGAACTTCCAGAACTTGAAGGATATGAGATTATTATTACAGAAGATGTAATATCTAATGGCACAAAACCACTTTATATAAAAAATTCAAAAACAGCATAAGGGAGTAAAAATGTTTAAACGATTTCTAGGAATGTTTTCAAATGATTTAGCAATAGATTTAGGAACAGCAAATACATTAGTTTTAGTCAAAGGAAGAGGAATATGTATTAATGAGCCATCGGTAGTAGCGATACAGTATGATAAGCATGGACGTGAACATATCTTGGCAGTTGGTCAAGATGCAAAAGATATGGTGGGTAAAACACCTGGCAATATTAAAGCCATTCGACCAATGAGAGATGGAGTGATTGCAGATTTTAATACAACAGAGATGATGATTCGTTACTTTATTGAAAAAGTACATAATAGAAAGGGGCTATTTTCTCCTAGAATTATTATTTGTGTTCCTTTTGGTTTGACACAAGTTGAGAGAAAGGCTGTAAAAGAGTCAGCAATGAGTGCAGGAGCTAGAGAGGTTTACCTAATAGAAGAGCCTATGGCAGCAGCAATTGGTTCAGGGATACCTGTAAAAGAGCCAAATGGAAACTTGGTTGTAGATATTGGTGGTGGTACTACTGAAATTGGTGTAATATCTTTGGGTGGATTGGTTCTCTCTAAATCAATCAGAACAGCAGGAGATAAAATTGATAAATATATCATAGACTATATGAAGAAAAACTTTAACCTTCTTATTGGAGATAGAGTTGCAGAAGATATGAAAATCTCTATTGGTACAGCTATTCAACTAGATGAAGAGCTAACAATAAATGTAAAGGGTAGAGACCAAGTTACAGGACTTTTAACTTCTGTAGAGATTACTTCAGAACATATTAGAGAAGCGATTAAAGAGCCTCTAAAAGAGATTGGAGAAGCACTAAAATTGGTACTAGAGCAGACTCCTCCTGATTTAGCTGGTGATATTGTAGAGAATGGTATCGTCTTGACAGGTGGTGGAGCATTGATTCGTGGTTTAGATAAATATCTATCCAATATTATTAAACTTCCTATTTATGTAGCAGAAGACCCACTACTAGCAGTAGCAAAAGGTACAGGAAAAGCACTTGAAGAGATTGACTTACTACAACAAACCGTTTATGAAGAATAGCAAATTTATTTTCTTGTCTATTCTTATTATTACTATAATATTCCTCTTGAGAAGAGAGGACTCTTTTCAAGATAAATTTGCAACACTTACATTACCTATCAAAGAGAGTTATTTAAATATAGCTAATAGTCTAAAAGATACTAAAGAGCAATACTTAAATCAAGCAGATGCCATAAAAGAGTTAAACAGAGAGAACCTGCTATTACGAAAATATCTATATCAACAAAAGATGAGAATTGTTAAACTTGAAGCCTTGTATAAATATAATGAAGATAAGTTTAATAGTCATAAAAATATTTTAAGGGTTCAAACCATCTCATATAAAAAACTCAATGACTTTTCACAAGTATATCTAACCAACGGATCTGAACTTAAAGAAGATAAAATTTTTGGACTTATTCAAAAAAATGTTGCAGCAGGTATTGCTATAAAAACAGATGAACCTCTCAAAGGGATTTTACTCTCTAATGAAGAGTGTCAATTCTCAACTTTTATAGGAGAAGAGAAGAGACCAGGTATTGCCAAAGGGGTTGATGCCCAACATATGGAGGTCAATTTTATCCCTAAATGGTCAAAGATTAATATTGGAGATAAAGTGGTCACTTCAGGACTAGACAATATCTTTTTACCAAATATTCCTGTAGGTGTTGTAACTAAAGTAATTACACAAAGTACGTATAAAACAGCTATTATCAAGATTTATGCTGATGTACTCCATCCTGATTTTTTCTACTTGGTCAAAGAGGTCATACACAAGCCTACTGATATTAATATATCAGCAATGACACCTGATAATAATAGTTCAGATTTAAAATCTAGCATATAGGATAGCACATGTCAAAAAATAACCCATCATCTAGCACACCTTGTTTTATAAGCTTTATTGTAGTAGCTTTTATTCCTACTCTCTTTTTTGTTGGAATTGTTTTGGGGTATCTCCATAAAATTCCATTAAAAGTAGATATACACTCGTTATCTATTCTTAGTGTTATATATATAACATATCTCTTGTTTATCAAACATAACGCAAACGTTGCAATTTGTAGAATGCGTAAAGAGTATATTAATCTACAAAAAGATTTACAACAACATATCAAAGAGAACTCATTGACTATCTTTAACAAGACAAAATCAACTGCTAATATTAGTAATTTTGTATCAGATTATTATAAAACCTTTAGAAATGACAACTTTGCATCAGTTGCTCCTTCATTCTTTCCTATGTTAGGTATTTTAGGTACATTTACAGCTATTGCTCTTTCAATGCCAGACTTCTCTTCTACCAATTCAGAAGCATTAGACCGTGACATATCTCTGCTTTTAGCAGGGGTAGGGACAGCTTTTTATGCCTCTATTTTTGGTATTTTTCTCTCTATTGTTTGGATTTTTTTTGAGAAACGAGGTCTCTCAAAAGTAGATATGGATTTACATGAACTTCATCAAGTCTATGATGATTATATCTGGTCTGAAAGTGAATTAAGTCGTCATGAACATATGCAAGATGAGCTTCGTGACCAAAATATGATTAAAGCGTTCAAAGAGGTATTTAATCTTGACTTTATTCAGACTCTCAATGAGAAACATCTCGAAAACTTCCAAACAATTATCAATGAGACCAATAGAAACTTTACTACAGTAACCAATCATATGCAGATGGTTTCAACTGATTTAAAAGATACTATTGCAAAAATTCATACAGCAAAATCTGTACTAAAAGCCAATGAAAATATAGAGAAGAATATGAAAGAGTTCAATAGAGCAACGCAACTTCTATCCAATAGTATTCATCAATTTGATACTTCACTCGAACATGCCTTGACTCTTAGCTTTAAGAAAATTGATAGTGAGTTGAGCGATATTATTATCAAATTAGCCAATTTTGCCAATAGTACCAGTCAACAAAATGCTATTTTACAAGATACGATAGCTAAATATCATAAACAGATTTCCAACACTATAGTGAACAGATAATGTTTAAAGAGAAAAAGAGTAGCAACAGCGAAAATAGTAACTTTTGGATATCTTATGCCGATTTAATGGCTGGTCTATTGTTTGTTTTTATCCTGCTTATTGGTTCTATTATGGTTAAATCAAGCACACTTAGAAATATTTTGCATGATAAAGAGAGTATCTTAAATGAACAAGAAGAGGCATTAGATGAACAGTCTGATAATCTTATTGACCTCTCTCAAAATATTGCTATAAAAAGTGATGAGATTAATAAGCTTCGTAATCTGTTAGCTAAAAGAGATGCTTCATTAGCAGAAAAAACTAAAGATTTACTTTTTTCAAAAGAGAGTTTAAAACTAAAGAGTGATGAGATAAATAGGCTCAATCAACTCCTTTTGTCTCAAAATACAAAAATAGATAACTACTCAAACCATATTGTAATTTTACAAAACTTAATCCAAGAGCAGAATAGTACTATAAAGAGTGAACAGAGTCAACTTGATAAGTATAAAAATAGAGTTCTTCTACTCTCTAACTCTCTAACTAAACAGAAAGATATCCTAAAAATGAATGAGGATAAGTTACTAAAACTTGTTCAAGCCCTTGATAATAAGCAGACCAAATATGATAAACTACTAGAGACTCTACAAGCTCAAAAAGCAAAAATAAAATCATTAACAGGTATCAAATTAAAAGTGATAGCAGAGTTAAAATCATCACTTGGAAAACAGATAAATATAGATAAAAAGAGTGGTTCTCTACGTCTTGCTTCAAATATACTATTTGATAAAGGCTCAGCTAAACTCAAAGATGGAGCAAAGAGTGAACTTAAAAAGAATTTTATTAAGTATGCAGATACCCTTATCTCCAATCCAAATATCAAAGAGCATCTTGATAAGATTATTATAGAGGGACATACCGATTCAGATGGTTCATATCTATACAATCTTGATCTATCTCAAAAACGTGCTTTTGCTGTAATGCACTATCTATTGACCTTAGATTACATTAAACGTCACAATATCAAAGAGAAGCTAGTAGCTAGTGGTCGCTCCTATTTAGATCCTATTAAAGTAAATGGAGTAGAAGATAAAGATGCTTCACGAAGAATAGAGGTTAAATTTAGACTTAAAAATGAAGATGCTATGTATGAGATAGAGAGAATTTTAGATGCAGATTAATTTTGAAGCCACAGAACTCAAAAAAGCCAAAGAGTATATAAGAAGCCTTACTACCAAAGAGGAGGAGTTAAAAGATAAAAAGAGAACAAAATCCTCCTCTTTTATAAAGGATTTGTTTAAATTCCTATTTAAATAGCATTTTCTAAATTAATCTCTTGATTAATATCAATCTTTTTTACTTTTATCTATGATAATCTTTACCTGTAGTTATAGTAACTATATATTATTTAAATAAAATTATTATATAATAATTAGTTTTATTTTTTAATATATATTTAAATATAACCAAATTGATTAAATCTAGGAGGAAGTAGAATGGCTTTGAATAGAAGAGATTTTCTAAAGAGTTCAGCAGCAGTAGCAGCTGCTGGTGCTGTGGGTATTGCTGTACCACAAGAGGCAGAGGCTAAGGCACAAGTAGCCGAAAAAGGTTGGAGATGGGACAAGGCAGCTTGTCGTTTCTGTGGTACAGGTTGTGGTATTATGTTGGCAACCAAAGAGGGTAGAATTGTAGCTGTCAAGGGAGACCCAGCAGCACCTGTAAATAGAGGTCTTAACTGTATTAAAGGTTATTTTAATGCTAAGATTATGTATGGGGCAGATAGACTTAAAACTCCTCTACTTCGTATGAATGATAAGGGTGAGTTTGATAAAAAGGGTAAATTTAAACCTGTAAGTTGGCAAAGAGCTTTTGATGAGATGGAAAAACACGCTAAAAAAGCACTTAAAGCCTCTGGACCTGAGGGTGTGGCTGTCTTTGCTAGTGGACAATATACCGTTATGGAGGGTTACGCTGCTCAAAAGATGATGAAAGCAGGTTTCCGTTCAAATGCGATTGACCCAAATGCTAGACACTGTATGGCATCAGCTGTTGTTGGTTTTT
>JALSOO010000194.1 GCA_026986355.1 Campylobacteraceae bacterium
AATATTTGACACCAAAGCTCTCCTCTACTAGCTCCTCCTGCAAATACTATCTCTTCTACTTTTATACCACTAAAAGCCTCAATCTTTTTTAGATTAATATATGAAACAATACAAGCATTCTCTTGGAGACTTCTAAATATTGAAGCACGATTACATATATTTGGGTCTATAGAGAGATTGATAAAACTTGGACTCGCATGATACCACTTACCATACTTCATACTATCAGAGAAGATAGGCACTATTCCATAAGAACCTACAGGTACTTTTGAAGCTTTCTCTTCTAAAACAGAATAGGTATCTATCCCTCGTTTTTCTGCTTCTCTCTTTTCTAACTCACAAAATGCATCTCTAAACCAACGCATAACTAAACCAGAGAAGAAGGTAATCCCTTCTGCTTGTGATAGACCTCTAACAACATGAGGATTTAGACGAATATTCATATCTGATGGTGGTGGAGTAGAGGAGTCTATATTTACAACCTGTTGCCAAAAAGAGCCACCCAAAATAGCTACTTGTCCCTTTTTGACAACTCCAAGACCTGCTGAACCCATCTGAACATCTCCACCACCCATTACCACTTTAGTTTGAGTCGATAATAGTGTCTCTTCTGATGCTTTGGTAGTAACATTACCTAAAACCTCTCCAACCTCTAAAACTCGTGGAAATATATCATCTTTAATCCCAATCTCTTTTGCCATAGAAGCCACCCAAGAACGCTCTTTTAGAGAAAATATCCCTGTTGTTCCACCGTTACTTGGGTCTGAAGCGATAACTCCAGAGAGTTTTGCTAAAATCCAATCGCTTATCATAGAAATAGAAGCAACCTTTTCATAGATTTTAGGTTTATTATTTTTTAGCCATAATAGACGAGGTAAAGCACCCAAAGCAAATGTCTGTCCAGAGATAGAGTAGAACTTCTCCTCTATCCCTTTAAAATTCTCTTTTAGATATTTTACCTCTTTTGAGGCTCTAGCATCTACATTTGCCACAGCCCAAATCTCTCTGCTATCTATATCATAAAGTACAATCCCCTCACGCATAGAGGTAGCACTTACAGCTAAAATATCATCTGCATCAATACCTGCTTTTTCAATACAATTTCGGATACAAGATTGTGTCGTCTCCCAATTCTTAGTCGTATCAAATAGCATTGAATTGGAAATACCCTCCTCTTCTATATGACTCCACTCCTGTTGAGCAACGGAAATTTGCTTTCCATTGGTATCAAAAATAACAGCACGAACAGAGCCTGTTCCTGCATCTATTGCCATTAGGTATTTCATTTTAGTTTTGCCTGTTCTAGTTCCCAATACTCCATATTAAAGCTATCCTCTAATGAGATAGAGTCATAACCACCAAGCATATCAGCACGAAGTACAGCTCTCATGGTGTGTTCTACTATATCATTTAATATTGTAACATCTCTATCTGTTTTACCAAAAAGAACTACTCCAAAATCTTTGATAACCACATAATTAGGGGCAGGATTCAACATTATCATATCATCAGTTGCAAAGGTATTAAAATACTCCTCATACTCCTCAATATACTCCTCTAATGCCTCTTCTATATTATTATTGTCAATAATAAGTGGTTGATGTTTGGTTCTAATAATATGTTCAGGGGTCAAAACTCCTCTAGTTGCAAACTCCTCTATATTCTCTTTTGAAGCATAATATAGAGCCAGTTGGGTCTGATTTATCTTGACTTTTATATGTTGCCCTTTTGCATGACTTATTAGTTGCTTTAACCTATCTATATTACAACTTATAGCAGGTTCAATATAAGGTATATTTAGAGGTGCATGTTTATCTAAAAATTTTTCTGCCTTTGTAACAGCATTTATCATTTTCTCATACGATTTTTTTGCATCATTATCAAAGGTAAAGATACCATGATTGTGCAAGATTATCCCTTCACAACTCTCCCAATCTGTATCTTTGGTCATCTCATTTATCTTTTTTGCCAATAGAAACCCTGGCATCACATAGGGAACGATTAAAAAGTTAGGAAAAAGCTCCTCTATATAACTATCTCCATTCTCTGAATTAGAGATAGTTACAATAGCATCTGCATGAGTATGGTCAACAAACTTAAAAGGAATAAGAGCATGTAGGATAGCTTCTACCGACGGATTGGGTGCTGTATAATCAATCATAGCTTTTTTTTGACCTGCAACCATATCAATATCGCTTAGCACCTTTAACTCTGACATCTCCAAGAGCTTTGTCAGCTTGACAGGAGAAAAGCCTTCTGGTTTTATAGACTCCAAATCCCAACCAGACCCTTTTACATATAAGATACCCTCTCCATCAACAATACTCTTTAGAGATGTATTGCCTCCACCATGCAGAACTAAATCTCTATCTTTACCCAAAAGGTTAGAGCTATATGCTCTTAACTCCAAATCACTATTACATCTATCTGCCTCTTTGACACTCCATAAATTATCCATAATCTATCCTAAAATCTCTAACTCATCAGAGTATTTACTCTGGCAATATGGTTCATAAGACGATTTATAGATAGCATAGTGTGCAGATGTTTTATGTCCATCTAATGCTTTTTCATCTCTCCAACTCTCAACAGCCATAAATTTTAGAGGATTGTTCTCATATTGAAAAATATTATAAAAGATACAACCATCTTCTGCTTTGCTAGGTTCAACCATTGCTGTAAGCAACTCTTTCATCTTATCTTGACTACCATCTTTTGCTATAAATGTTACACGTTTAGTTATTGTCATATTTCTCTATCCATATCTGTTTTTTTCTATGAATTATATCAAAAAAAATAGAGATAATAATTATATTTTTATTAATATTAATTTTACTTACTATAATATAACAGAGACTTTTTTATATAATTATAGCAAATTTAAAAGAATTTCTATCTTTTTTACGAAAACTCTTGACATAGGTTTGATTTTTGTCTATAATGCGACTCCATTTAAAGAATGACTTTAAATGAATGGTGCTGATGTAGCTCAGTTGGCTAGAGCAGCTGATTTGTAATCAGCAGGTCGGGGGTTCGAGTCCCTTCATCAGCTCCATTAAATTTTATCAGTGTTTGACCAAAAAACATTTAACAATGATTAAGGTGGGTTACTCAAGTGGCCAACGAGGGCGGATTGTAAATCCGCTGACTACGTCTTCGAAGGTTCGAATCCTTCACCCACCACCATGTTAAATCAATATTTAGACGCGGGAATAGCTCAGTTGGCTAGAGCGTCAGCCTTCCAAGCTGAGGGTCGCGGGTTCGAGTCCCGTTTCCCGCTCCATGGTATTGTATAATTTGGGAGCTGATGTGAAATTTATTTTTGATTCACTTCACATTACTTACATCAACAAATACTCATAAAATTTTATTATTAATAGTTAAAAAAAGTATGCCCGTATGGCTCAGGGGTAGAGCACTTCCTTGGTAAGGAAGAGGTCGTGAGTTCAAGTCTCACTACGGGCCCCACCATAATTATGGACAAAAGTGTTGTACATTACAATAGTTTTGTCCATATTGTTGGTAATTAAAGCAATATAAAAAAAAATCTGATATAATTTCGGAAATTTTTAAGAACTAAACTTAGGAGAAGCAGATGGCTAAAGAAAAATTTGAACGAACCAAACCACATGTTAATATTGGTACAATTGGTCACGTTGACCATGGTAAAACTACATTAACAGCTGCAATTACTGCTGTACTTGCGACTAAAAATGATTCAGCATTTATGGATTATGATGCAATTGATAATGCTCCAGAAGAGAGAGAAAGAGGAATTACTATTGCTACTTCTCATGTTGAGTATGAAACAGAAAATAGACACTATGCACACGTAGATTGTCCAGGTCACGCCGATTACGTTAAAAATATGATTACTGGTGCTGCTCAAATGGACGGTGCTATTCTTGTTATTGCTGCTACTGATGGACCAATGGCTCAAACTAGAGAGCATATCCTTCTTTCTAAACAAGTTGGTGTACCATATATTGTTGTATTCTTAAATAAAGAAGATCAGCTTGATGATGAAGATAAAGAAGAGATGTTAGAACTTGTAGAGATGGAAGTTCGTGAACTTCTTGAAGAGTACGATTTCCCAGGTGATGATACTCCTATCGTAGCTGGTTCTGCATTTCAAGCACTTGAAGAGGCTAAAGCAGGTAAACTTGGAGAGTGGTCAGATAAAATTATTCAACTTATGGATGAAGTAGATGCTTACATTCCAGAGCCAAAAAGAGAGACTGATAAAGATTTCCTTATGCCTATAGAAGATATCTTTACTATCCAAGGTCGTGGTACTGTTGTAACTGGTAAAATCGACAGAGGTCAAGTTTGTGTTGGTGATGCTGTTGAAATCGTTGGAATCAAAGATAACCAATCAACAACTGTAACAGGTGTTGAGATGTTCCGTAAAGAGATGGATTGTGGTATTGCAGGTGATAACTGTGGTGTTCTTATTAGAGGTATTGGTAAAAATGATGTTGAGAGAGGTATGGTTCTTTGTAAGCCAAAATCAATCACTCCACACTCTAAGTTTACAGCAGAGGTTTATATTCTTAAAAAAGAAGAGGGTGGTAGACATACTCCATTCTTTAATAACTATAGACCACAGTTTTATGTAAGAACAACAGATGTTACAGGTTCAATTACTCTTGCAGAGGGTGTTGAGATGGTTATGCCAGGGGATAATGTTACTATTACTGTTGAGCTTATCAACCCAGTTGCACTTGAAAAAGGTACTAAGTTTGCTATCCGTGAAGGTGGTAGAACTGTTGGTGCTGGTGTTGTTGCTGAAATTATTGAGTAGTAAAACATTGTAAAAGGGTTAATTAGCCTTTTACAATATTCTTTAGGAGAGACTAATGAGAGAAACAATTCACTTAGGTTGTGAAAAGTGTACAAGACGTAACTATCACACTACTAAGAACAAAAGAAACACTACAGAGAAACTTTCTCTAAAGAAATACTGTAAGTGGTGTAAGTGTCATACTACACATAAAGAGATGAAACTGTAATAGTTTCTTTCTTCGCTCAGAAGTGTTCACATAGGGGTCAGACTTAAGTCTGACCCCTATGTGAACACTTCTGAGTTTTTAGCTAGGCCAATAGCTCAGTTGGTAGAGCACTGGTCTCCAAAACCAGGTGCCGGGGGTTCGAGTCCCTCTTGGCCTGCCACAATTAAAAGGTAATTACAATGGAAAAATTAACAACATATTTTGCACACGTTAAAGAAGAGATTCTAAAAGTTATATTTCCGACAAAAACACAAATAAGACAAGCATTCTTCGCTGTTTTTCTAGTCGTAACCGTTATATCAATTTTTTTAGCACTTGTTGACTTATTAATGTCATCTATTGTAACAGCAGTAGTTGGTTAATAGTATGGCATTACAATGGTATGCAATTCAGGTCTATTCAGGCTCTGAACAAGCTGTAAAAAAAGGTATTGAACTATTAGCAGTAGAGAATGGTATCGAAGATAGAGTAGAAAATATTATTGTACCTACAGAAGAGGTTATTGAGGTCAAAAATGGAGAGAAAAAGATTACAGAGCGTGTGCTTTATTCTGGATATGTTTTTGCTCATGTTGATTTAAATACTGACCTTTGGCATAAGGTACAATCGTTACCTCGTGTTTCTCGTTTTATTGGAGAGGGTAAAACAGCAACACCACTTACCTCTGCTGATATTAAAGTTATTTTGGACAAAATGGAGAAAAAATCAGCTCCACGACCTAAGGTTGACTTCGAGAATGGAGAGATGGTACGTATTATTGATGGACCATTTTCAAACTTTACAGGAATGGTAGAGGAGTATGACCTTGACCATGGAAAGTTGAAATTGAATGTATCAATATTTGGACGAAATACACCCGTGGAGATTCTATATACACAGGTAGAAAAAATTCTATAATATAATTATTTTAGGTAGCTATATAGGCTACCAACTATTTAAGTTTCAATAATAAAAATATAGGTTTTTATTACTGAAGTTTTTATTTTATAAATAAACAACTATTTAATCTAAGGAGATAACTATGGCAAAAAAAGTAACTGAAAAGTTCAAAATGATGATTCCTGCTGGAGCTGCAAATCCATCTCCACCAGTAGGACCAGCTCTTGGTCAACGTGGTGTTAATATTATGGAATTTTGTAAAGCATTTAATGAAAGAACTAGAGACAAAAGTGGATTTAAAATTCCAGTTGTTGTTACTGTTTATGCAGACAGAAGTTTTACATTTGAGACCAAGCAACCACCTGCATCTGAACTTATCCTAAAAGCAGCTAATCTTAAAAGTGGTTCTGATAATCCTCTTAAAAATAAGGTAGCTACCTTAACAACAGCTCAAATTGATGAGATTGTTGAGATGAAGATTGCTGATTTAAATACAGATGACAAAGAGATGGCTAGTAAAATTATAGCTGGAACTTGTAGAAGTATGGGTGTAGAAATCGCTGATTAATGCAGATTACCACTACTTAAGTGGGAGATTTAATATCGAGGAGAGATAAATGGCAAAAAAAATAAGTAAAAAAAGAGCGTCACTTTTAGAGAAGATAGAAGTAGAAAAAAAATATTCAGTTGATGAAGCAACAGCACTATTAAAAGATTTAAAATCGGCTAAGTTTGATGAGACTGTAGAGATTGCATTAAATTTAAATGTTGACCCAAGACATGCAGACCAGATGATTAGAGGTTCAGTTGTTCTTCCCCATGGTACAGGTAAAGTTGTAAGAGTAGCTGTATTTGCAAAAGATGATAAAGTAGATGAAGCAAAATCAGCAGGTGCTGATTTGGTTGGTTCAGATGAGTTGATTGAGCAGATTAGAGAGGGTATAATTAATTTTGATACTGTTATTGCCACTCCAAATATGATGGGAACACTTGGTAAAGTAGCTAGAATTTTAGGACCAAAAGGTTTAATGCCTAACCCTAAAACAGGTACAGTTACTATGGACGTTGCCAAAGCAGTTACCGAAGCTAAAGGTGGAAAAGTTAACTTTAGAACAGATAAAAAAGGTAATATTCACGCAGGAATTGGAAAAGTTTCATTTGGTACTGATAAAATTAAAGAGAATTTAGAGACTTTTATTCAAACTATTAACAGAGTAAAACCAGCATCTGCCAAAGGTAGATATATCTTAAATGGTGCATTATCTTTGACTATGAGTCCTGCTGTAACACTTGATACAACAGAACTTTTAGATATTAAAGCAAAATAAGAGTATAAAGCTTAGAACAAAAAGGGGTCAGATTTAAACCTTACCCTTTTTTTGTTTTTTGCTTTATGCTTTTTGGGCATATAAATCTTAGACTAAAGATAGAAGGGGCGAAAGCTTAATAGATAACTTTGAAAGAGGTTTGTTAAACATATAGGGGTCAGAGGCAGGGGTCAGACTTAAGTCTGACCCCTGACCTCTGACCTCCTATCTGTTTACCCTTTTAGAAGTCGGAAGGAGAAAAAATGACTAGAATTGAAAAAGAGACTATAGTAAATGAACTTAGTACTGCTTTTGCAGAACAGGGTGCTGTAATCGTTTGTGATTACAAAGGTATGAGTGTTGAAGCATTAGAGGGTGTAAGAGCATTAGCTAGAGAGAATGATGTACATGTTCGTGTTGTAAAAAATACACTTGCAGGTATTGCACTTAAAAATGCAAACTGTGAAGAGATGGAACTTGTAGATAACAATATCTTTATTTGGGGTGAAGACCAGATAGCAACATGTAAAGTAGCTGATAAATCTGCTATTGCAAATAAAGATAACTTCTCTATTAAATCTGGAGTAATCGAATCTAAAGTAGCTGATTTAGCAACTATTGAAGCGATGGCTAAACTTCCAGGTAGAGATGAACTTCTTGGTATGCTACTTAATGTTTGGAATGCACCTGTGCAAAACTTTACAATAGGTATGAGTGCTTTAGCTAAAAAGCTAGAAGAAGAGGCGTAAATAGTAGAGGTTTTGACCTCTATGATTAAAAATATATAAATGATTAAAAGGAATTAAAAATGGCAACAACTAAAGAAGATGTTTTAGAATTTATCTCAAATATGTCTGTATTAGAACTTTCTGAACTTGTAAAAGAGTTTGAAGAGAAATTTGGTGTATCTGCACAAGCTACAGTAGTAGCAGGTGGTGCAGTAGCTGAAGAGGTTGAAGAGCAGACAGAGTTTAATGTTGTTCTTACAGATGCAGGTGCTAAGAAAATTAATGCTATTAAAGTAGTAAGAGCAATTACAGGTCTTGGACTCAAAGAGGCTAAAGGTGCAGTTGAAAATGCTCCTACAGTACTTAAAGAGGGTGTATCAAAAGAGGAAGCCGAAGAGCTTAAAAAACAGATTGAAGATGCTGGTGCATCTTGTGAGCTTAAATAGTAACTATTTAAGCTTATCTCTAAGCAAATATATCTTGCTTGGAGATAAAAACAGTAATAAAACTCTCTTCTACTGCATTAGTAACAGTGGATTATAACTCTTGTATTGCATTAGTAACAGTACAAAATCAAATTATTATTATCATTGTAAGAAAAAATCTCTGATATAGAGCCAAGCTATTGTGCAATAGTTTTTTTGTATATCTATACATTTATTAATTAACATAACTATAATAAGGTTCGCCCATGTTAAATACTTTACATTCTGGAAATAGATTAAGAGTCAGTTTCGCTAAAACCCCTCAACAAATCGCTGTTCCTAACTTACTTCAACTTCAACAAAAATCATATGATGATTTTTTAATGATAGGTTCTAAAAACAGAACAGAATCAACCATTGAAAAAGTTTTCCGTTCAGTCTTTCCACTTCATGACCATCAGAATAGACTTACTTTAGAGTATAAAGGTTCTGAAATTGTTCAGCCTAAGTATACTATTCGTGAGTGTATGGAACGTGGATTGACCTACTCTGTATCTTTAAAAATGAATATAGCTTTAACGATTTGGAATCGTGATGAGAAGAGTGGAGAGAAACTTGATGCAAAAGAGATAAAAAATCAAGCCGTATATGTAAGAGATATACCATTAATGACCAATAGAACATCTTTTATTATAAATGGTGTTGAGAGAGTTGTTGTTAATCAACTTCATAGAAGCCCAGGGGTTATTTTTAAAGAAGAGGAGGCAACAACGGTTGTCAATAAACTTATCTATTCGGCACAGATTATTCCTGATAGAGGTTCATGGCTCTATTTTGAGTATGATGCCAAAGATATTTTGTATGCTAGAATTAATAAACGAAGAAAAATCCCTGTAACTATCTTGTTTAGAGCTTTGGATTACTCTAAAGAGGATATTATGAAACTCTTTTATGACTCTAAAGAGATTTTTGTAAAAGATAATAGATTTGTAACTAAATTTACAGTCAAAGAGTTCTCTGGACGTGCAGCATATGAAATTCGTGATTTGAATGGAGAGATTGTTGTTGCTGCTTCAAAACGTCTGACCAAGAAAAAAGCTCAAAAACTTCTTGATGATGGTTTAGAGTGGGTAGAGTATCCTCTTGATGTTCTTATTGAGAGACATCTATCACGTCCAATAATCGACCAAGATAGTGGAGAGGTTCTTTATGATGTAGTAACTCCATTAGATGAGTTAAAACTCAAAAAGATTATTGATGCTGGTGTTGAAAGTTTTAATATTGCTAATGATTTAGATGAAGGTTCAGATGATTCAATTATTAAATCATTTATTGCAGACCATGAATCACTTAGACTTCTTAAACAGACTGAAGATATTGAAGATGAGAATGAACTAGCTGTTATTCGTATCTACAAAGTGATGAGACCAGGAGAACCTGTAACAGTTGAAGCAGCTAAAAATTTCTTGAGACAGCTATTCTTTGATCCAGAGAGATATGATTTGACAAAAGTTGGTCGTATGAAGATGAATCATAAGTTAGGGCTTAATGTGCCTGAATATGTAACCGTTATGACTGCTGAAGATATTATCCATACGGTAAAATATCTCTCTAAAGTTAAAAATGGTTCGGGTCATATTGATGATAGAGACCACTTGGGAAATAGAAGAATTAGAGCTATTGGAGAGCTTCTTGGTAATGAACTCTATAATGGTCTAACTAAGATGCAAAAAGCAATCAAAGATAAGATGACTACACTATCTGGTACACTTGATGAGTTGATGCCACACGATTTGGTTAACTCTAAAATGATTACCAATACTATCTTGGAGTTCTTTTCGTCTGGGCAACTTTCGCAATTTATGGATCAAACCAATCCACTATCAGAAGTAACACACAAAAGAAGACTCTCAGCACTTGGAGAGGGTGGTTTAGTAAAAGAGAGAGCTGGATTTGAGGTTAGAGATGTTCACCCAACTCACTATGGACGTATCTGTCCTATCGAGACACCAGAGGGACAAAATATTGGTCTGATTAATACCCTTGCTACCTATGCAAAAGTAAACGCTTTAGGATTTATTGAAGCACCCTATAATAAGGTTGTTGATGGTGTTATCCAAGATGAGATTGTCTATCTAACAGCAACACAAGAGGAGGATTTGGTTATTGCTCCTGCATCAACAAAAGTTGTAGATAGAGTTATTGTTGATGAGCTTATTGAGACGCGTTGTAATGGAGAGATTTTATTAAATGAGACTAAAAAAGTTTCGCTTATTGATATATCTCCACTTATGGTTTCAGGTTCTGCTGCTGCGTTGATTCCTTTCTTGGAACATGATGATGCTAACCGTGCCTTAATGGGTTCAAATATGCAACGACAAGCTGTTCCTCTTCTTAGAACAGAGGCACCAGTAGTTGGAACAGGTATGGAGGCTATTGTAAGTCGTGATGCATGGGAGTCTGTAAAAGCTAAAAGAGCAGGGCGTGTAGAGAAAGTTGACTCTAAAAATATCTATATTTTAGGAGAAGATGATGGAGGTGTATTTATCGACCACTATCCAATGGAAAAAAATATGCGTACGAACCAAAATACAACCTTTACTCAAACACCAACAGCAAAATTGGGTGATGTAGTAAAAGCAGGTCAGGTTATCGCTGATGGACCAAATATGGATATGGGAGAACTTGCTATTGGTAAAAATATGCGTGTTGCCTTTATGCCTTGGTATGGTTATAACTACGAAGATGCGATTATCATCTCTGAAAAGATTCTAAGAGAAGATACCTTTACTTCTGTACATACTTATGAAGTAGAGATTGAAGCTAGAGAGCTTAAGCATGGTACAGAGGAGATTACTAGAGATATTCAGAATATTCGTGAAGATGAGTTAACGCATCTTGATGAGTCTGGGATTGTCAAAGTAGGAACAAATGTTAAACCAGGAATGATTCTAGTAGGTAAAGTATCTCCAAAAGGAGAGATTAAACCAACTCCAGAAGAGAGACTACTACGTGCTATATTTGGAGATAAAGCAGGTCATGTTGTTAATAAGTCACTTTATTGTAAAGCCTCTATGGAGGGTGTGGTTGTTGATGTCAAGGTCTTTATCAAAAAAGGTCAAGAGCGTGATGCACGAGCCATTCAATCGTATGAAGAGGAGAAATCTGTTCTTGATGGAGAACATCATGATAAACTCTTGATGATTGATAAAGAGGAGTTACTTAGAATTGCTGATTTACTCTCTAAATCAACTCTTGCCAAAGATGTAACTGTAGCAGGAGTCGATTATAAAGCAGGAGATTCTATTCCTAGAGAGGTTATTATGGAGGTTAACCGTTTTGCATTACGAACTGTTGTATTATCGTATGACTACTCAATTCAATCTGAGTATAACTCAACTAAAAACTACTTCCAAAGACAGAAAAAGAAGCTAAAAGATGCTCATGAAGAGAAGTTAAATATCCTTGAAAAAGATGATATATTACCAAATGGTGTGACTAAATTGGTAAAAGTCTATATTGCTACAAAACGTAAGTTAAAAGTAGGGGATAAGATGGCAGGTCGTCACGGAAACAAAGGTATTGTATCCAATATTGTACCTGAAATTGATATGCCATATACAAAAGAGGGAAAAACAGTTGATATTATCCTAAATCCTCTAGGAGTACCATCACGTATGAACATTGGACAGATTCTCGAAGTACACCTTGGTATGATTGCCAAAGAGCTAGGAGAGCAGATTCAAACTATGTTTGATGAACATAAAGAGACAATGATTAGTGACCTTAGAGCTAAAATGGTTGAGATTGCAGATGTAGCAAAGCTTATGAATGCGAAAGAGACTTTAGACAAATTAACTGATGATGAGCTATTAGTTTATGCTAGAGATTGGGCAAATGGTGTTAAGTTTGGAGCTTCTGTATTTGAAGGTGCAAACTATGAAGAGTTTGATAAGTTGTTTAAGTTGGCAAAAATGGATGCTGATGGTAAAACAGAGCTTTACGATGGTAAAACAGGCGAAAAGATGTTAGAGAGAGTTAATGTAGGATATATGTATATGTTAAAACTGCATCACTTGGTTGATGAAAAAGTTCATGCTCGTTCAACTGGTCCATACTCACTTGTGACACAACAGCCAGTGGGTGGTAAAGCACTATTTGGTGGACAGAGATTTGGAGAGATGGAAGTTTGGGCATTAGAAGCCTATGGAGCTTCACATATTCTAAAAGAGATGTTGACCATTAAATCTGATGATGTAGATGGACGTACTCGTGCATTCCGTGCGATTACCAAAGGCGAAAGCGTTCCAGAATCAGGTGTACCTGAAACTATGTTCGTATTAACAAAAGAGCTTCAAGCACTGGGACTAGATGTAGATTTATTTGATAAGATAAAAGAAGAGGAGGCATAATGAGTGATTTTTTAGATGGTTTAGCACCTATTAACTTGACTACAGAAGAGAGACCAATGGATATATATGCAATGCGTTTACGTGTTGCAAGTCCTGAGAAAGTATTGTCATGGTCATATGGAGAGGTTAAAAAACCTGAAACAATTAACTATAGAACCTTAAAACCTGAAAGAGATGGACTCTTTTGTGCTAAGACGTTTGGACCTGTAAGAGATTATGAGTGTCTTTGTGGTAAATATAAAAAGATGCGTTACAAAGGTGTTGTTTGTGAAAAGTGTGGGGTTGAAGTAACTACTTCAAAAGTAAGACGTAATCGCATGGGTCATATTGATTTAGTAGCTCCTGTTGCTCATATTTGGTATGTATCTTCATTACCATCACGAATTGGAACACTTTTGGGTGTCAAGATGAAAGATTTAGAGCGTGTACTCTACTATGAAGCATATATTGTAAAAGAGCCAGGAGAGGCGTGTTATGACTCTGAGGGTGCTACACCTCTTGCGAAATATGATGTATTAAATGAAGAGCAGTATCAATCTATAGAACAGCGTTTTCCAGATTCTGGGCTAGATGCACGAATGGGTGGAGAGGTCGTTCAAGAACTTCTTGCAGAGTTAGATTTAGTTGATATGTTTTCTGGACTAAAAGAGGATATTTTAGCAACTAAATCAGAAGCTAAAAAGAAGACTATTGTTAAACGTCTTAAAGTTATTGAATCATTCTTAAACTCTGGAAACAGACCAGAGTGGATGATGCTTACTATTTTACCAGTTATGCCACCAGACCTTAGACCACTTGTTAGTCTTGATGGTGGTAAATTTGCTGTTTCAGATGTTAACGACCTTTACCGAAGAGTTATTAACCGTAACCAACGTCTTAAAAGATTGGTTGAACTTGATGCTCCTGAAATTATTGTTAGAAATGAAAAAAGAATGCTTCAAGAGGCTGTTGATGCACTCTTTGATAATGGTAGAAGAGGAAACTCTGTAAAAGGTGCAAATAAACGACCACTTAAATCTCTTTCAGAAGTAATTAAAGGTAAGCAGGGACGTTTTAGACAAAACTTACTTGGTAAACGTGTCGATTTCTCTGGACGTTCGGTTATTGTTGTAGGACCTAGTCTCAAAATGGACGAGTGTGGGTTGCCAAAAATTATGGCACTTGAGTTGTTTAAGCCTCACGTTATGGCAAAGCTTGAAGAGCGTGGATATGCTACTACTCTAAAACAAGCTAAAAAGATGATTGAAACCAAACAAAATGAGGTTTGGGAGTGTTTGGAAGATGTGGTTGATGGTCACCCTGTACTGCTTAACCGTGCACCAACACTTCATAAACTATCAATTCAAGCCTTCCACCCAAAACTTATTGATGGAAAAGCAATTCAACTTCACCCACTTGTTTGTGCTGCTTTTAATGCCGACTTTGATGGGGATCAAATGGCTGTACACATTCCTTTGTCTGATGAAGCGATTGCTGAAGCTAAAATCTTGATGTTGGCTTCTATGAATATCCTACTTCCAGCTTCTGGTAAAGCGATTGCCGTACCATCACAAGATATGATTTTAGGTCTCTATTATCTAACACTTATCAAGATTGACGTGGTTGGAGAGCATAAACTTTTTGCTAATGTTGATGAGGTAATGATTGCTAATGAGCAAGGAGGTCTTGACCTTAATGCCAAGATTAGAACTGTTGTTAATGGTAAGATTATCAATACAACAGCAGGTAGAGTTATCTTAAAAGCGATTATCCCTGATTATGTTCCTCAAAGTTATTGGAATAAAGTTCTAAAGAAAAAAGATATATCTGCATTGGTTGATTATATCTATGCAAAAAGTGGTATCTCTTATACATCTGAATTCTTAGATAATTTAAAAAATATTGGTTTTAAATATGCTACTAAATCTGGTGTATCTATCTCTATTGATGATATTAAAGTTCCAGATGAGAAAGAGACAACAGTTGTTGAGGCAAAAAAACAGGTTATTGAGATTCAAAAGCAGTTTGGTAAAGGTCTATTAACAGAGCAAGAGCGTTATAATAAGATTATTGATATTTGGACAGATACTAATAATCAAGTGGCTTCTGACTTGATGAAACTTATCAAGATAGATAAAGATGGATTTAACTCGGTTCACATGATGGCAGATTCAGGTGCTAGGGGTTCGGCAGCACAGATTAGACAACTTTCAGGAATGAGGGGTCTAATGGCAAAATCAGATGGTTCAATTATTGAAACACCCATTACCTCAAACTTCCGTGAGGGGCTAAATGTACTTGAGTACTTTATTTCAACACACGGTGCAAGAAAAGGTCTTGCCGATACGGCAATGAAAACAGCAAGTGCAGGGTATTTGACCAGAAAACTAATTGATGTTGCTCAAAATGTAAAAGTAATTATGCATGATTGTGGTACACATGAGGGTGTTGATGTTTCAGATATTTATGTGGGTAATGAGCTTATTGAACCACTTTCAGACAGAGTCTATGGACGGGTAATTGCACAAGATATTATTGACCCTATTACTTCTGAAGTATTGGTGAGTGAAGGAACAATGATTGATGAAGAGAGAGCAAGACTAATCTCTGAATCTGGTGTACGTTCTGTAAATATTAGAACATCGGTAACGTGTAAAGCACCTAAAGGTATCTGTGCAAAATGTTATGGTCTAAATATGGCTGAAAACAAAGTAGTTAAACGTGGAGAGGCTGTTGGTGTTGTTGCTGCTCAATCTATTGGAGAGCCTGGAACACAGCTAACACTGCGTACCTTCCACACAGGGGGAACTGCTACAGCAGGTAAAGAGGAGCGTCAAGTTATCGCCAATAAAGAGGGGTTTATACGTTATTACAACTTAAATGTTTATAGAAACTCTGAAAATAAACTCTTGGTATCCAACCGAAGAAATGCAGGTGTACTCTTGGTTGAGCCTAAGGTTAAGTCTTTAACACGAGGAAAATTAACCATTATGCATGCACATGATGAGATTATTTTACATGTTCAACAAGGTGCAAGAGAGCAACGTTATACTGTTAGAAAAGCAGATGTAGCTAAAACTAATGAACTCGCAGGTGTGGGTGGAAAAGTTGATGGTAAACTCTTTATTCCATTTAAACATGGAGAGATTATTGAGGAGGGTGATTCCATAGTCGAAGTCATCAAAGAGGCATGGTCTGTTCCAAGTCGAATTCCATTTGCATCAGAATTAACAGTAGAAGATGGAGCTCCTGTTACTCAAAATATTCATGCTGATGCAAAAGGTACGGTTAAATTTTTCCTATTAAAAGGAGATTATTTAGAGAGAATTGAGACAATTGAAAATGGTAAACAGATAGATGAAAAGGGTCTCTTTGCTGTTATTGTTGATGATAATGGTAGAGAGGCAGCACGACACTATATTGCAAGAGGTTCAATTATTGATATTGATGATAATACTACGATTGCACGAGATGATGTTATTGCCAAATCGGCTACTACAGACCAAATCGTTATTGCTGAGTGGGACCCCTATTCAGAGCCAATGATTGCAGAGTCCAATGGTATATTAAAATTTGAAGATATTATCCCTGGCGTAACAGTTGTAGAGCAGTTTGATGAGCTAACAGGAGAGAGTCGTTTAACACTAAATGATTATATACCAAGTATGTATAATCCTGCTATTGTGTTAGCAACTGATGAAGGAGAGATTATCTCTTATGGTTTAGAGCCTAAAACATCTATCTTTGTCAAAGATGGTCAAAAAGTAGGAATTGCTGATATTTTAGCAAAAACACCAAAAGCAGCTCAAAAATCAAGCGATATTACATCAGGTCTTCCAAGGGTCTCGGAGTTGTTTGAAGCACGTCGTCCAAAAGACCCTGCATTAATTGCAAGATTGACAGGTACAGTATCGTTTGGTAAGCCACTAAGAGGTAAAAAACGTATTATTATTACTCCTGAAGTTGGGACACCTATTGAGCAGTTTGTAGATAAACAGAGAAGTGTTGTTGTAAGTGAGGGTGACTTTGTTCATACTGGGGAGAAAATAACCGATGGAACAGTATCTAGTCATGATATTTTAGCTACACTTGGAGAAAAAGCACTTTATGAATACATTGTAGAAGAGGTTCAAAAAGTATATCGTCGTCAAGGTGTTAATATCTCGGATAAACACATCGAAATTGTTGTTTCACAGATGATGCGTCAAGTCAAAGTAGTTGATGGTGGAGATTCTAAATTTATTGATGGAGATTTAATCTCTAAACGTAAATTTGATACGGAAAATGCAAAAGTAATTAAGCTATTTGGAGAACCTGCTATTGCAGAGCCTCTTCTTATTGGTATCACTAGAGCAGCTGTTGGTGCAGACTCAATCATCTCGGCAGCATCTTTCCAAGATACTACAAAAGTATTAACCTCTGCATCTATTGCAGGTACAGTTGATACGCTTGAAGATTTAAAAGAGAATGTTGTTATCGGTCGTCTTATTCCTGTTGGAACAGGTATGGTTGATATGGAAAATATCAAATTTGATATAGCTGAAGAGTCTTAATTTAGAAATGTTGTAGTGTGGATTATTCCACCCTACATCTCAGTGAACCTTGATATCTTCTGTAAAAATATAGAATAAAGCCTATTTGGGTATAATATGCACCATTTTCTACATTTGAAACTCCCGAAAGTACGCCTAAACTACGTTTTTTCGGGACTTTCAAGTCCAGATTTTAATTCAAAAAACCAATAGAAAGGAATTGTATTGCCTACAATTAACCAACTTGTTCGTAAAGAACGTAAAAAAGTGATTAAAAAATCCAAATCTCCAGCTTTAGTAAACTGTCCTCAAAGAAGAGGAGTTTGTACTAGAGTATATACAACAACTCCAAAAAAACCTAACTCAGCTTTGAGAAAAGTTGCAAAAGTTAGATTGACAAGTGGATTTGAAGTTATTTCATACATTGGTGGAGAGGGTCATAACCTTCAAGAACACTCAATAGTACTTGTACGTGGAGGTAGAATCAAAGATTTACCTGGTGTTAAGTATCATATTGTTCGTGGTGCATTAGATGCTTCAGGTGTAAATGGTAGAACCGTTGCTCGTTCTAAATATGGTACTAAAAAACCTAAAAAATAGTTAATTTATTAGCTTTTAGATTAAAATAAGTGTGAGCTTTGAGATAAGCTTTAAGCAGTTTTTATCAACATCTGTAGAGATGATAACCTTAGGGGATAAAGATTGAGTAAATCAATTTAAACGATTGAAGATATAAGGAAAATTAGAATATGAGAAGAAGAAAAGCTCCCGTAAGACCAGTATTGCCAGATCCAGTACATGGTTCAAAAGTTTTAACAAAGTTTGTAAATGCCGTAATGTTGGACGGTAAAAAAGTAACAGCTGAAAAAATTATGTATGGTGCATTAGAGAGAATTGAAGAGAAATCTGGAGAAAAAGGAATAGATGTATTCAATAAGGCAATGGATAACATTAAGCCTGTAATGGAAGTAAAGAGTAGAAGAGTTGGTGGTGCAACTTATCAAGTGCCTATCGAAGTTAGACCTGCTAGACAGCAAACACTTGCTATTAGATGGTTAATTGACTCTGCTAGAAAAAGAAATGAGAGAACTATGGTTGAGCGTCTCTCAAATGAGCTTATGGACGCTGCAACTGATAAAGGTTCTGCATTCAAGAAAAAAGAAGATACATATAGAATGGCAGAAGCGAACAAAGCATTTGCTCACTATAGATGGTAAGGGAATAGATTATGGCAAGAACACACAAACTCGAAGATGTAAGAAATATTGGTATTGCTGCTCACATTGATGCAGGTAAAACAACAACTACAGAGAGAATTCTATTCTATACAGGTGTTGAGCATAAAATCGGTGAAGTTCATGATGGAGCTGCCACTATGGACTGGATGGAACAAGAGCAAGAGAGAGGTATTACCATTACTTCTGCTGCTACTACTTGTGAGTGGTTAGGTAAACAGATTAATATTATCGACACTCCAGGTCACGTTGATTTTACTATTGAAGTTGAGCGTTCTATGAGAGTTCTTGATGGTGCTGTTTCAGTATTTTGTGCTGTTGGTGGGGTTCAACCACAATCAGAGACAGTATGGAGACAGAGAAACCGTTATGGTGTTCCTTCACTTGTATTTGTCAATAAAATGGATAGAACGGGTGCTGATTTCTTGGAAGTTGAGAGACAAATCAGAGATAGACTCAAAGGTAATCCACTTGTAATTCAACTGCCAATTGGTGCAGAAGAGAACTTTGAAGGTGTTGTTGACCTTGTAAAAATGAAAGAGGTTGTTTGGGATGCCGATGCAGCTATGGGTTCAAACTACCATATCCAAGATATTCGTGAAGAGCTTCAAGACCAAGCCGAAGAGTACCGTGAAAAGATGATTGAGGGTATTGCTGAAGTTGATGGTCAAGAGGAACTAATGGAAAAATTCCTTGAGGGTGAAGATATTTCCGAAGAGGAGATTATGGCAGGTATCAAAGCTGCTACTATTGGTATGCATGTTGTTCCAATGCTTCCAGGAACTGCGTTTAAAAACAAAGGTGTTCAGACTCTACTTGATGCTGTTGTTGCATATTTACCATCTCCAGTTGAAGCTCCTGCAATCAAGGGTACAATGATGGACGATGAAGATGTTGAAGTAGAAGTTCCATCAACTGATGATGGTGCATTTGCATCATTAGCATTTAAAATTATGACTGACCCATTTGTTGGACAGTTAACATTTATTCGTGTTTACCGTGGCTCTTTAGAGTCAGGTTCATATGTACATAACTCAACCAAAGATAAAAAAGAGCGTGTTGGTAGAATTATGAAAATGCACGCTATTAAAAGAGAAGAGGTAAAAGAGATTTATGCTGGAGAGATTGGTGCTGTTGTTGGTTTAAAAAACACAACAACTGGAGATACTCTTTGTGATGCTTCTGATAAAGTTGTGTTAGAGAGAATGGATTTCCCAGATCCAGTTATTTCGGTAGCTGTTGAGCCAAAAACAAAAGCTGACCAAGAAAAAATGGGTGTTGCACTTAGTAAACTAGCTGCAGAAGACCCATCTTTCCGTGTATCTTCAGATGAAGAGACAGGTCAAACTATTATCTCTGGAATGGGAGAGCTACATCTTGAAATTCTTGTAGATAGAATGAAGAGAGAGTTCAAAGTAGAAGCTGAAGTAGGTGCTCCACAGGTTTCATACCGTGAGACTATTAGAGAATCAGTTGAGCAAGAGTATAAATATGCTAAACAGTCTGGTGGACGTGGACAATTTGGTCATGTATTCCTCAAAATTGAGCCACAAGAAGCTGGATTTGGTTATGAGTTTGTTGATGCTGTTAAAGGTGGGGTTGTTCCAAAAGAGTTTATTGGACCTGTTGACAAAGGTATCCAAGAAGCAATGGCTAGAGGTATTCAAGCTGGTTACCCTGTAGAAGATGTAAAAGTTACACTTTATGATGGAAGCTACCATGATGTGGATTCATCTGAAATGGCATTTAAACTTGCTGCATCAATGGGATTTAGAGAGGGTTGTAGAAAAGCTAGACCTGTAATCTTGGAACCTATGATGAAAGTTGAAGTTGAAGTACCAGAAGACTTTATGGGAGATGTTATTGGTGATGTCTCTAAAAGACGTGGTATCGTTAGAGGTATGGGGGATAGAGCAGGAAGTAAAATTGTTGATGCTTTTGTACCACTTTCAGAGATGTTTGGTTACTCAACAGACCTACGTTCAATGACTCAAGGTCGTGCTACTTATGCTATGGAATTTGACCACTATGATGAAGTTCCTGCCAATGTTGCAAAAGAGATTATAGAAAAGAGAAATTAAGTTTCTCTTTTTTTGTGGATACTATTTATGTTTGTATCCACAAGATAAATAGTATTTTATTTTTCAATACGAATCATGGCTATATCTCCATGAACACAATCAAGCCTTTTTAACTCTATAATTGCTTCTTGAATCTTCTCTTCTTGACATGCGTGAGTTGTAAATAGAAGTTTTACCAATTCATCATCTCTATGTGGTTTTTGTAACATAGACTCTATAGATATATTAAATTTTTCTAACTCTTTCGTAATTTTAGCTAAAACACCTGATTGGTCAACTACACTCATTCTTAGATAGTAGTTGGTTACAATTTCCGACTCAAAGAGCAAATCCATGCCTGATTCTAATGGTTTTTTATATCCTAACATAGGTCCATGGTTTCCACGAACAATATCTACAATATCAGATATTACGGCAGAAGCTGTTGCATCTCCACCTGCTCCTGCTCCATAGTACATAGTCTCTCCAACGCTATCGCCTACAACTGATACAGCATTCATCACTCCATCTACTTTTGCTATCATACTTGATGCTGGTATCATTGTTGGGTGAACTCTAAGCTCTACACCATCTTTTACTTTTTTGGCAATTCCTAGTAGTTTAATCTCATATCCAAACTCTTTGGCAAAAGCTACATCAGTTTGTGTAATATTTTCTATACCTTCAATTAAAATATCTTCGGGTTTAGCATCAATACCATAAGCGATACTTGCCAAGATAAGAAGTTTATGAGAAGCATCGAACCCACCCACATCAAATGTAGGGTCAGCTTCAGCATAGCCTAACTCTTGAGCCTCTTTTAGAATCTCATCATACAATGCACCCTCATTTATCATTTTGGTAAGCATGTAGTTTGTTGTACCGTTCATAATTCCTTGAATAGATTGTATATGATTAGCTGTCAAACCATTTCTCAATGCTCCAATAATAGGGATTCCTCCTGCTGTACTTGCTTCATACATAAGTGGAATATCTCCTGCTATCTCTTGGAGTTCATAGCGATGATAGGCAAGAAGTGCTTTGTTGGCTGTTACTACTGCTTTGCCATTCTCTAATGCTTTTTTTACCAATATATAAGGCTCTTCAACTCCACCCATAAGCTCGACAACAATATCAATTTCAGGGTCGTTTATAATATCCATAGGATTATCAGAAAGTTTGATAGAGACTCCTCTATCTTTTGATAAATTTTTAACTACACCTGTTTTAACAACTATCTTTTTACCTGCTCTAGCTTCTAAAATATCTGCATTGGTTTCTAAAATATTAGCAACACTTGCCCCTACTGTTCCTACTCCAAGTATTCCTACTTTTACCATGGCATTTCCTTATTAAGTGATTTAATCTGTTGGGATATTATAGTAAAAAAATAGTGGGGTAATGCTTTAACACTACCCAAAAGGAGGATTAAAAGTTATTTTGCGTTCTCTAACTCTACAACTTTTAAAAATTTCTTAATATTTCGTCCTGCTTGACGGATTCTATTCTCATTTTCAATAAGAGCAATACGGACATACTCATCTCCATACTTACCAAAACCAATACCTGGACTTACAGCTACACCAGCTTCAGTTAATAATCTTTTTGAAAATTCTAATGAACCCATAGCCCTACAACTTTCAGGAATTTTACCCCAAATAAACATAGAAGCATTTGGTTTTCCCATCTTCCAACCTGCATTTTCAAATGCTTTTAACATTACATCACGTCTCTTTTGATAGAGAGGTATAATCTGCTCTTTGGGTACATATCCATGCTCGTCTAATGCTACCGTTGCTGCAACTTGGATAGGTGTAAACATACCATAATCTAGCCATGATTTAATACTCTGCAATGCACCAATTAGCTTTTTATTTCCTACTACAAAACCAACACGCCAACCTGCCATATTGTATGATTTTGACATAGTGTAGGCTTCTACAGCTACATCTTTTGCACCCTCTACCTCTAAAATTGAGGGGGTTTTATATCCATCAAATGTAATGTCAGCATAGGCAATATCTGAAATAATATAAAATCTCTTCTCTTTTGCTAAAGCTACTACTTTTTTATAGAACTCTGGTGTTACCGTTGCTGTTGTTGGATTATGAGGAAAGTTTAATACTAAAAATTTTGCTTTTGGAAGCGAGTTGTTAAGTGCATTATTTAAATCAGCAAAAAACTGCTCTTCATCTACTTCAAAATTTTCTTCATCAAATTTAAGCTTCATCTTCTCTACATTTGCACCTGTCAATATAAAAGCTTGTGAATGGATAGGATAAGTAGGGTCTGGAACAATCGCTACGTCCCCTGGGTTTGTAATAGCTTGAACCAAGTGAACATACCCCTCTTTACTTCCCATGGTTGCAACCACTTCTCTGTTTGGGTCAAGCTCTACATTATATTTGCGTTTGTACCAATTAGACATTGCTAGACGAAGTTTATAGATACCTTTACTTGCACTATAACCGTGTGTTTTGTCACGTTGTGCTGTCTCACAAAGCTTATCTATAATAGGTTGAGGCGTTCTAGCATCAGGATTCCCCATAGAAAAATCTATAATATCTGCACCTGCTCGTCTCGCTTCCATCTTTAGGTCATTTATTTCAGCAAAAATATACTTTGGTAATCTATTTATTTTTTCAAATTGAATCTCATCAAACATTACTATCCTCTTGTTATTAATTTTAAATTAGTGGTTTTACCAACCACGTCTTCCATTCATTTTTCTAAACTCTCGTCTTGTAAGTGTTTTAATCTCTTTGCTATCAATATAGAAGTAATGCTTTTTACTATCGGCTAACTCTATTGTCTTGACATCACTAACAATATCAACATAACCATGACCAGTAACTAGTAACCATCGACCACCTTTTATATCAAATGGTGTTGATGTTTTTTTCATAAACTCTCTCTTTTTCTTGCTATCAAGATTGATAAAACCAAACCAAAGAGTACCACGTGTAGGGTTTATCGTGATGGTTGAAATGGCACTATTCTCTTTAGGCTCACTCTTATCTGCTTTGACTACCTCATCTACGGTTTTTTTGACAACGTTATTAGCACCCTTAACAACCTCTTGGACTAGAGATTCCGTGCTATTTATATCATTTTTATGCTCTGTGTCGATTAAAGTAATTTTTTTTTGTGTAGGTTCAACAGGTGTGATAATAGTTATCTCTTCTCCATTGGATTTTTTAAGAGATACATTACTCGCCTCTTTATCTGTTACATTAGACTCTAAGGCTTTATTGTCATCAAAGAAATCTTTTTTCTTTTCTACATTATCCACCAAATCATTTAAATCCCCTTTTGTATATAGATACCAACCTCCACCGAGTAAAGCAACTACAATAAACCATTTAAAAAATGAAAAGTTATAACCATTACCATCAACTGAGTCTTTGGAGACCATTACTACATTATTATCTGCAGGTTTATGCTCTTCAAAATATACTTTTACACGCTCTCTAAGTGAAGAGACATCAATATCTTTATATTCTCTCTCTAAAATAAGTAAAAAACCCAAAGCTTTTACACGTGTTAATTTCTCAAAATTCTCTTCAACCAAATTATTCAAATTGTGAATTGAAATATTTGTTATATCTGAAACTCTCTCTACACCATCTCTATCCATTATCTCATTAAACTGCATTTTCCATCCTATGTATTAAAATTGCTGCGGCTGCACTTACATTCAACGAATCAAATTTATGCTTCATTCCAATAGAAATCATCTCATCTATCTTGGATATTGCACGTTTTGAAATCCCTTTTCCCTCTGACCCTAAAACCAATACTTTTTTATTAGAAAACGGACATGATTCAACCCGTGTTCCTTCCATTGATGCACCATATATAGTAAACCCAACTTGCTTTAATTCATTCAAAACATCTAAACTATTTGGAATAATAAGAAAAGGCATCTCCATTAATGCACCTGAACTTGTTCTAATAATAGAAGCTAAATTGAGGCTCTTTACCCCTGTAGCTATGATACCATCTACACCTAAAGCGTATGCAGAACGTACAATTGCACCAATATTGCCTGTATCGGTTAGACCATCTAATACTACAATAAAATTCTCTTGCTTTAAAGTAGCAAGGCTACTTTGAGCCAAAGGTTCTATATCAATTAAAATACCTTGATGATTTCCACCTTTACTCATACTTTGAGCCCATTTATCTTCTAAAAATTTAATTTTTTCCCTAAAATGTTCAAAAAGGTTTTGAGGCAAAATGCCCTTTTTAGCTATATATACTGTTTTGATAGCTGATTCATGCTCTTTGAGGGCATGTAAGCAGACCTGTTTTCCAAAAATAATCATAAAAAGATTTTATCAAATTTTTGCTGTGTTTTTTCATTAAAATAATATTTAACGCTTAATAAGTTCTTCATACCAAGATTTCACAGATTTATCACTTATTTTTGCTAACAGTTTTGCTTTGACTTTTGGTTGTAAATCAAACGCTAAAATATCCTCCACATAAAGAGCCTTGACTTTCTCTTTTTTAGCTTCAATTACCACAACCCATTCGCCTTTGGTATTGATACTTTTAAACTCTTCTAAAATATCTTTTGCTGTTCCTCTATAATAGTTTTGAAACTTTTTAGAAAGCTCTTTGGCAAAAAAAACTTCTCGATTACTATCAATAGATGCTATCTCTTTAATCAATTTTTCAATACGATGAGGTGCTTCATATAAAACACTATTATAGTTACTGTTCATAATATCAATTAATTGAGAGGAGCGTTCACTTCCTTTGTGAGATAAAAATCCAAAAAAAGTAAATCTACCATCTTTAAATCCTGAAGAGGCATAAGCCGTAGTAACAGCTGATGCACCTGGCAGAACATCATACTCTATATTATATTTTTGACAATACTCTACCAAAATCTGCCCAGGGTCAGAGATAATAGGCATTCCTGCATCAGAAACATATATAACACTCTCTCTACTAAGACGTTTGGAAATTTCAGCCAAACGTACTGCTCCATTATGCTCATGAAAAGATAAAAACTCAACTTTTGGAGATACAAAATCAAAACGCTCTTCTAAAATAGATAGAAGTCTTTTAGTCTCACGAGTATCTTCACATAAAAATAGTGTTGCTTTTTCAAAACATCTTAAAGCACGGATTGTAATATCTTGGGGGTTTCCAATGGGGGTGGGGATAAAAGTAAGCACAATGGATACAATCTATTAAAGATTGTATTTTTTCTTGAATTTGTCAATTCTACCAGCAGTATCGACACTTCTCTCTGAACCTGTAAAGAATGGGTGACACTCATTACAAATATCAATTGTCATTTTCTCTTTGACACTCTTTATTGTAAACTCATTTCCACATGCACATTTTACAGCACACTCTTTATAATCTGGATGTATATCTTTTCTCATTTTGAAACCTTTGTAAGTAATTTTTGTGATAGGTAACCAACCTATTCTAGCCATTTGACTCTTCTCTAGTTATAGAGGTCGTTGCAACCTTCTTGAGGAGACAACAATTTTCGGATAGAATTCTATCTAAAACAGTTTAAAATAGGCTATAATCTGATGAAATAATTGATAATATAGGCAGATAAAATGAGTATAAAAACTATTGCACAAGAGGTATTTCAGATAGAATCAGATGCTATTTTAAATCTATCTAACAGTTTAACCGATGATTTTGATAAGGTTATAGATACGATATTGAATTCCAAAGGAAAACTTATTATTTCGGGTATGGGAAAATCAGGAATTATTGGCAAAAAAATATCTGCTACAATGGCAAGTACAGGAACACCTAGTTTCTTTTTACACCCTGGGGAAGCATATCATGGTGATTTAGGCATGATAGAGAAGAGTGATATTGTTTTGCTTATTTCAAATTCAGGGGAAACCGATGAGATTTTAAGGCTTATTCCCTTTTTGAAAAATCAAAATAACATTGTGATTGCTATGAGTGGAGATAATCACTCTACCTTGGCAAAGAACTCTAATTATCATCTCAATATATCTGTAGAAAAAGAGGCTTGTCCTCTTCAATTAGCTCCAACCTCATCAACGACAGCCACATTGGTTATGGGTGATGCCTTGGCTATTGTACTGATGAAACTTAGAGGATTTAGAGATACAGACTTCGCACAGTTCCACCCAGGTGGTAGTTTGGGTAGACGTTTATTGACTCATGTCGAAGATATTATGAGAAGTGACAACTTACCCTTTGTAGATGAAGATAGTGCGATTAAAGAGATAATACAAACACTCTCTTTGGCTAGATTGGGCTTAGTGATTGTCCAAAATAGCGACAAAAAGGTAGTTGGTATTATTACAGATGGAGATATTAGACGAGCTATGGAGAGTCAAGAGGAGAGATTTTTTCAATTACGAGCAAGAGATATTATGAGTTCTAATCCTAAAACAATAGATAAGAGAGAGAAGATAATTGTAGCTCAAAATTTAATGAGTCACTATAAAGTAAACTCTCTTTTGGTACAAGAGATAGATAACATAATAGGTGTTATTCAGATTTATGATTTGAATATTTAACTATCCATTGGATATACTTCTTTAAAAAACTATAATATAGGATAATAAAAGATGAATAAAATTTTAGTAACAGGTGGAGCAGGATATATTGGTTCACATACCGTACTCTTACTTATCAAGGCAGGATACGATATTGTAATTTTTGATAACTTTTGTAACTCATCAAGTGAGAGTATACGAAGAGTTGAAAAATTGGTAGATAAAAAAATAGATTTAATAGAGGGAGATATTCGCTCTACAGAGGATTTGCAAAGAGCTTTTGATACTTATAATATTGATTCAGTTATTCACTTTGCAGGGCTTAAAGCTGTAGGAGAATCAGTAGAGCAACCTCTAAACTATTATGATAATAATGTAAATGGAACGGTAACACTATGTGAAGTAATGGCTAGAAATGGGTGTAAAAAGATTATCTTTAGCTCATCTGCTACTGTATATGGAGACCCAGCTACTACACCTATATTAGAGAGTTTTCCTACATCTGCAACTAATCCTTATGGTCGCTCTAAATTGATGATTGAAGAGATTTTAAGAGATTTATATATATCTGATAAAGAGTGGAAGATAGTATTACTAAGATATTTTAATCCAGTAGGAGCAGATAGTTCAGGGACAATAGGAGAAGACCCAAATGGAATCCCAAATAATCTAATGCCATTTATAGCACAAACAGCAGTAGGCAAAAGAGAGTATCTCTCTGTATTTGGAGATGATTATGATACCATTGATGGGACAGGTGTTCGAGACTATATACATGTGGTAGATTTGGCACAAGGACATCTAAATGCAGTAGAGAGAATAGATAATTTTGATGAGGTAATGACTATCAATCTAGGAACAGGAAGAGGCTATTCTGTTTTGGAGATGGTAAAAGCCTTTGAAAAAGCTTCAGGTAAAAGAGTCCCATACAAAATAGCACCAAGAAGAGCAGGGGATATTGCTACCTGTTTTGCAGACCCAAGCTATGCCAAAGAGGTTTTGGATTGGGAAGCTCAAAAAGGTATAGAGGAGATGTGTCAAGATAGTTGGAGATGGCAATCAAATAATCCAGATGGATACAGGAGTGAATCATCAAATATTTAATACTATTTATTCTATCAACAACTCTAATTTGGTCTCTATCTAAAAAAGATAGAATTATAAAAAACTCTCTCTATCCCTATGTGGTAAAGGGTATTACCTATTATCCACATAAAGTAGCAGTAGGAACGACAAAAACGATTTTAGCCTCTTGGTATGGAGAGTATTTTAATGGGCGAAAAACAGCTAATGGAGAGATTTATGATATGTATGGTTTTACAGGAGCTCATAAAACCTATCCGTTAGGTACAGTTCTTCTTGTGACCAATCCTAAAAATGGTAAAAGTTTAGAGGTTCGTATAAATGATAGAGGTCCATTTTGGAACAATAGAGAGTTGGATTTGTCTATGGGAGCAGCTGAGTATCTAGGGACAAAAAGAGCAGGAGTAGCCACTGTAAATATAGAGGTTATATCTGTACCTAAAATAGCTCAATCATTTGTACCTATTAAGGGTAAAAAACCTTTGAAACCTCATTATAATTTGGGCTACACTGCAAGTTGTTTTGCAGAGTTGAGTAAAACAACCAAAAAAGTTCCAGTTAATATAAGTACCTTTCTAAATAAAAGAGAGGCAAAGGGGTATCTAAAAAAGATAAAACGATATATACCTAAAGCTTATATTATAGGTAGTGATTATAATTTTAAAATTAAATTTTATCTCAAAGCAAAAAAGAGTATCGTGATAAAAAAGCTTAAACAATTAAAAAGAAAAGGATTAATTTCTGGATATGGACTCTTTTTTAGTTCTATATAGG
>JALSOO010000195.1 GCA_026986355.1 Campylobacteraceae bacterium
AAAATCCATTATATTTAGTAAGTAGATAGAGCCAAAAATCGACTTGGTCATATTGACTCTGCCTCTTAGTTTTGGTTCGTGCTATACTCAAAAAATTAATAGCATGATTAATCTTTTTGAACTCAATAGCATTCATAGCTAGTAAAAAGTTAGATTCAAAATTTAGGCTATTGGTAGTAGAATCAAATATAAGTGATTTTTTGCTATTTTGTAGCTTATGTGTAGTGATAATTTTAAATATAGTGCGATTAAAAGCACTCTCTTTTAAAAAGGATTTTAGTTGTTGTTTTGTGAATGGGTAGTTAAAATATCTCTTATAATATTTATGATTGATACTATTAAGTATATATAATTGAGTTTTTATAGGAAGTTTTCTAAGCTCCTTGTAGGGACTCTTGGCTGTAAATACCTGCAATACATCAGAGTATTTTCCCTGTTTTTTAATTTTTTTATAGAGTCTTTTGAGCTTTTTTAGACTTCTATACCGTTTTGCTCCTGCTGTAGAAGGGTAGATAATAAAGTTTTTTGGATTCTTTTTTTTAGTAGAACTTTTTTCTTTTGGAATATATCCAACTTTTTTACGGATTGCTTTTTGTAGTTTATAACTTTTTCTTTTTGTCCAACTATAGGCTTTAAGAGCATTTTTTTTAGTTGTATCTTTCTGTTTAATAAAACGCCAAATATAGTAATCTTTAGAGATAGATTGTGGCATAACATCTATCTCTTTAATAGATGGATTTAATTCATCTGATAGTAGATAAAGACTTAACAGTAGAGTAATTAGAACTATTTTCACTATAACCCTACAAGAAGTTGCGATAAAAAGGTATCAAGAAGTTGCAACGCAATTATAATAGCAATAGGCGATAAATCAATTCCACTAATTATTAAAAATGGAAACTTCTCTCTAACCGATTTAAACATAGGATAGGTAAGACGATTAATTGTTAAAACAATAGGATTGTATGGGTCTACAGGTATAAAAGAGAGAATCGAAGCGATAATAATGATAATAACAAAGGTAAATATAATAGCATGTATCATCTGCAATATAGCAAATACTACACTTCCTATTATAATATTATCGAGAAATTGTAATCCTACCAATAGAACTAATGGAGATAGGTCGACTCCTGATATAACCACATAGGGCATCTTTTGGCGTATAAAATTAAATGCAGGTTGAGTTAGACGCTCTACAATCTCTATTAGAGGTTGTCGTGGGTCAAGTTGTAAAAAAGAGAATATAGCCGAAGCGATAATAATCCAAATATAGATAGTGATAATTAGGTGTAATGGTGCGATAATAAGATTTTCCATTATGATGCTACCTCCAAGATATAAGATTTAATAAATGGATAGATGTTTGATAGATTTGAACTATCTTCTCTATAGGTTAATAGACAACTAAGAGCTTTATTAAATCTCTCCTCATCTAATCCACTTCTTTTTAGTGTGAATTCTCTAAACTCTGCAAACTCATCAAAAGCAGGAGAGTCAAATATAATATCAGATAACAGCTTCATATCTGTTCCATATTTTGATGTAAAATCTTTGGGTTTAAAGATAGCTTTTATTCTCTCTTCTAGCTCTTTTATCGTGCTTACCTCTTCTAAATAGAGCTTTGCTAACTTACCAATATCCTCATCAGCAAATCCAAATAGTTTAGATAACTCTTTATCTTGGATACGCTTTAGATGTTCACGATTAATTAGAAGTAATCTATCTATATCAAACTTATTTTCCATTTTTGATATATTTTTTAAATCAAACCACTCTATTGCTTCAGGAAGAGTAAAAATCTCTTTAGGTGGATTTTCATCTAGTAGTAGATAGTTGATTATAGCATCAGGTAGAAACCCCTCTTCAAAAAGCTCTT
>JALSOO010000196.1 GCA_026986355.1 Campylobacteraceae bacterium
GATAGATAGTATCAAACCTATCATTAGGAATCTCAATCCCAATTACATTACGACCAGGGATAGGTGCTTGGATACGAATAGTCTCTGCTTGTAGTGCCATTGCTAAATCATCTTGTAGATTTAAAATTTTGGAGACCTTGACATTGGGTGCTGGTTTAAACTCAAACGTTGTTACTAATGGACCTGAATAGATATCCATAACCTCTCCAGAGATTTTAAACTGTGATAGTTTATCTAAAAGCTCATGCACTTTTCTATCAATCTCTGCTTCATCTATTTTGATAGTTTGACTTGGAGCTTCTGCCAGAAACTCAATGTAGGGTAGAACAAAATCTTCAGGTTCATCAATTTTACCTTTTTCTATATTATCCATAAGTTGGCGATTCTGTTCTAACTCTTCTCTTATATTTATAGAGGAGCTAATAGATGGAGGCTCTAACTCAATCTCAACTTTTTTCTCTTTTTTTAACCTCTTTTTAGGTTTAGGCTTAGATTTTATCTCTTTAACCTCTTTTCGTAGCAATGGCTCTTGATGGATAATCTCAATTTTACCAATATCATCAATAGGTCTCTCCTCTAACATAACCATCTCATCTTCATTATCAGGAAGTTTTCTCTTTTTATGTACTACTTTTTTAGCTCTTTTAACCGTTCTCTCTACTATAGGTGGTGGTGCTGTTTTTTTTCTTACTTTTCTATGTGCGACAATAGTAGTCATCTTATCTGTACTCTTTTTATCAAAAAATGGATTATCCATATCTGCTATAAAGATAGAGGCTCTTCTTAATATATCTTTTTTATATCTATTTACTCTTTTTAATATCACTTCTATATCTGGAATCTCATCAACAATAAGTATAAACCCTATAACCATACTCAACAACCATGTAAGCCACAAACCTGCTTTACCTATATAAATATACAAGAACTGATAGAGTGCCAATCCAATTGTCCCACAACTGTATCTATCCACGACTAAGCTTTGTAAAATAATAAGGGAGATAAAGAGCATTATCCAACCCACATAAAATCCTATATCCTTTAATAGTCTTCTATCTGTATAGAGTTGATAGAGAGGATAGAGCAAAATAAGTAAATCTATATAAGCTAAATATCCAAAAAGATTGATATTTGTATCTCCATAAACCTTACCTATCTGCCCTACCGTTTCAGCAGAGTGAAAAATAGTTGAGAAAGCACCATAGATAAATATAACGAAAAATATAATAATAAGGATATGCACTAAAACTCCTAGAAATTTTGGAAAATTATAACATTTTTTTAGATAAACTCCCAAAAGATAGATATTTCAATCTATTTTTGGCACTATTTCATTGATTTTCTTGTTATTTTAGAAAAAAAATTGTAGAATTAATTTAACTTAACTATTACAAAGGATAATTTAATGAAAAAAGCAGAGTTTATTGATGCAGTAGCAACAAAATCGGGTTTATCTAAAAAAGATGCTAATGAGGCACTTAACGCGATATTAGAGACAATTACAGATGCTTTAAAAGCTAAAAAAACAGTTAGTTTTATCGGTTTTGGTTCATTTTCAACAGTAGAGAGAGCAGCAAGAGAGGCAAGAGTACCATTAACTGGTAAAAAAGTACAAATTCCAAAGAGAAATGCAGTTAAATTTAAAGTTGGTAAATCTTTAAAAGATTCCGTAGCGTAATTTAAAGTTTATTTAAGTCTATCACTGTATAATTGCACTCCAACATTCAGCTTGGAATGTGCCACAGTGATGGAACTGGTAGACTTGGTAGACTCAAAATCTTCTGCCTTAGGGCGTGTCGGTTCGAATCCGACCTGTGGTACCACTCAATAATGAATAAAACTCAAATTAA
>JALSOO010000197.1 GCA_026986355.1 Campylobacteraceae bacterium
GTTTGTGATTTTTTAGCTACCAAAAATTTGGAACGTTTACCTTTGTCCATAGTGGCAAGTCCTACAGGACACTGGTGTCCACCTGCTCCTGAACAGTGTCTAGCTCTTATACAACCTGCACTTATCATAAAACCTCTGGCTATATTGATAAAATCAGCACCATAGGCAAAGAGTTCTATAGCATCATCAGGAGTCAATACTTTTTCACTGGCTATCAACTTTAGTCTATCTCTGACACCCTCTTTTTCTAGTTCGCTAACTACTATATCCAAAGAGTTTTGAATAGAGATTCCTACTCTACTCATCATCTCTCTAGGAGCTGTAGCACTTCCTCCATCTCCACCATCAATGGTTAAAAAGTCGGGATAGGCTCTATTCTCTTCTACTCTTTTTTTTATCTCTTTTGAGTACTCTTGAAAATTCTCTCTGGTTGATATAACTATCTTGACTCCTACAGGTTTTTCTGATAGTTTTTGTAACTCTCCAATAAAATCAAATAGCTCTTCTACTGATGAAGCATACGGAAAACGGTTGGGACTATATAGTGGTTTCCCCTCTTCTACACCACGATTATAGGCTACAGATGCTGTTACCTTTTCTGCCAAGAGTTTACCACCTGTCTGTTTTGCACCTTGGGCTATCTTTATCTCGGTCATTTTAGCAAACTTCATCACTTTTTGGTATCTAAGTTTATCAAAATTTCCATCTTTATCTTTAACACCATATAGACCTGAACCGATTTGTAGAACAATATCTGGGATATTATCAAGTGGGGTTTTTGGGAAAAATGCCAAAGGTTGAGACCAATCAATACGATATAAGCACATCCGTTTGGCATCAAAACTATATGTCTCTTTCTCTTTTGACCGAATAACCATACTTCTATATAGATTGATAGCTATATACTCATTGAGTACCAATTTTACAATTCTAAAGATAAACTTGGCAAACCATGTTCCCTCTTTTATAGTCAAAAAACGGTTCTCATCAGGATTATCACTACATTGATGACTTTTTAAAAAGTTTGATGTCAATGAACCCTCTCCTGTATTGATAGGAAATTTACCAATATACGCTCCTTGTGCAAAGGCTCGTGTAGCCTCTGGGCTTATAGACCCATCACTCATAGCAGAACGACCTATGACACTTTTAGTTATAAATGGATATTTGTGTCGCTCTCCAAATGTAACGCTTAGATTATTGTTGACCTCATCATCATTTAAAACAAAGTTTGCATGACGGAACAATTTACTATTTTGACCAAATGGTTTTGAGAGTGAAAAAGAGTACATAAGTGATTTTTTATGTGAAGCTTTATTGACCCAATCGACCTTTTCATAAGAATCATAGTAGGTTTCATCTCCAAAATATTGACGCATTGGGTCACGAAGTAGATGAAAAAAGTAACGCATTCTACCAATAACGGGATAGTTTATTAAAAGTTGATTGGTACGCTGTACAAATCTATCATAGATATAGAGATTAATTAAGATAAAAAGTAATAAAATAGATGCAACTTTAAAAAAGAGACTCCATTGATGCGTTAAAATATGTTGACTAAAATTTACAAGCTCTTCCATTTCCTATCTCTCTTTACCAAAGATTAAAAAATCCAAAGAGAACTTTCCTGCTCCATGAGAGAGTAAAAGAGATAGAAACAAGAAGTAATATGTAGGAATCTCAAATCCATTATTTGCTACTGAAAAGCCGTTTGATATATGTACTGTAAATATAGCAACAACCATAATAACCATAAGAGGAATCGTAATCAATCGAGTAAAAAGACCTAAAACAAGGAGTATTACACCCATAATCTCTACAGATGCTGTAAGAAGTGTAGCAAAAGAGGCAAATGGAATGCCAAGAGAAGAGAACCACTCTGAAGTGGTATCAAAGTTATTCCATTTGGTCAAAGCAGGTGTATAAAATCCATAAGCAAGAGCTAATCGTATAAATAAGAGTGAGAAACTCTGAAAGTAGTTAAATAATACAGAAAGTTCTAAATAAAAATCTTTTAAACGCATAGATATTTCCTAAAATATATTTTTGATGAAATAGTAGCAGAATTTACCACTACTTCTTCTCAAATAGAAAATAATCTATAGAAAACTTTCCTGCTCCATGTGATAGAAATATAAATAGAAATAGCATATAGTATAGAGGTATCTCAAAACCATTGTCTCCTGCTGAAAAACCATGAGCTAAATGTACGGTCATAATAGCAACAACCATAACAACTATTAGAGGTATAGATATAAGTCGGGTAAAGAGACCTAGAGTTAATAGAACAACACCCAATATCTCAGTGGTTGCAGAGATATAGGCATTGAGTGTGGGAAAGGGAATCCCCATTGTTCCAAACCATGTAGCTATGCCATCTATATCTTTCCATTTCATCAGAGCAGGTTCTAAAAAACCGTAAGCAACAGCTAGTCGAGCAAAGAGTAGAGAGAGCGATTGAAAATTTTGTAATATATCTTTTGAGAGTGAATAGACTTTTTGTAACATAATAAATCCTTTGATAAATATATGATTAAAGAGAGAAAATGGGTAGCTTAAAAGGGAGAAAAGCTACCCAATACAAGAGAGTTTTAAATAGTATTAACTATTTTCCACCTCCACATTTACCTGTACCACATTTAGAAGTCGTTGTATTTTTTTCATCACTACTTGTACCACATTTTCCTGTGCCACACTTGCCTGTACCACACTTTGCAGTTGGTTCAGATGCACCATCTTCACTTGCTACAGCATTTACTGTAAATGCCATTATTCCTAGAGCTATTAATGAGCTTAAGATTAGTTGTTTCATTTGTTAATCCTTATGTTTAAATGTACTCAAATTATAGCATATTATAAATATATCTTATGTCACATATGTTACATATCTTATCTAACTATCTTCTCCTCTAAGATTTGATTTTCAAGTTTATAACTTTTATCACATAAGTTAGCCATCTCTTCATCATGAGTTACGAGTATCATACCTGCATTGTGTCTCTTTATATACTCCAATAAAACGTCCATAACCAGTTTTGCAGTCTCTTTGTCTAGATTTCCTGTCGGTTCATCAGCAAAAATAAGTTTAGGTTTTTTACTAAGAACTCTAGCGATAGATACACGTTGTTGTTGTCCACCTGATAGCTCTCCAATTTTTTGTTGCATAAGCTCTTGTATCTCTAAACGCTCTAATAATGAGTTATCAATAGTTTCATTTGCCAAAAGAGTAGCAATCTCTAAGTTCTCAATAGCTTTCATACCTTTAAATAGATAGTGAGCTTGAAATACAATTCCCAATTTATTCCGTCTAATCTCTTCAAGCTTATCATTAGATAGTGAGTATATCTTTTGGTCAAAAATCTCTACTTCCCCACTATTTGGAGGGATAAATGATGAGAATATATGTAAAAGTGTAGATTTACCCGAACCACTACGTCCAAGTATAGCAATAGACTCTCTCTCTTTAATTTCAAAATTGATATTTGAAAAGAGAGGATAGTCAAAGGCATGAGCAATATTTTTTGCTTTTAAAACTGTTTTTGGCATCTTTTGATTCTTTATAATTAATTTTTTAAAAAGGTCTCTTTGTAGACCTCTTCATTATAAGCTACATGAACTTTGTTATTATCATATTCGATAACAGGTCGCTTGATTAGATAGTTCTCTTTTGCCATCCATTTAATCTTATCTTCATCATTAAGCTTTAGCTCTTTTAGTTTTAAATCTCTATACTTTTTACCTCTACTATTAAATAGAAGATGTATATCAACTTGCTTTAACCACTCACGGATTTTCTCTTCATCTACCGATTCTAATTTGTAGTCTACAAAATCAAACTCTATATTGTTCTCTCTCATAAATTTTCGTGCTTTTCCTACTGTTGAGCAGGTTTTTATACCATATATTGTCATTTTAATCCTTTGTTTAATGTATAAACCATCTACCATCATAAGGTAGAAGTATATCTTTGAATGTTATCCATGCATCGTGTGAAAAGAGTGCATTTTGAACCAATGTTGTATCGGGTGCTATGCTCATTAGCAGAGGAATAGCTAGATAGATAACTATGGTTTGTATCTTATCTTTGGTTGTTTTGAACTTACCAAATTTCATTGCTGTACCCAATGATTTTTTTACTCGTCTATTTCTCAAATCTACGCTATATGTCTCATCTAAAATAAGATGAACAAAATAACCCATTGTAACCATAAATCCATAGACCCAAGAGACTAGAGAGTTTAGGCTAAAGAGGTATTGCATCAAGATAGATACGATAATCCCCCAAATAAGAGCAACAGGGATAGAGTGAAACATACCTCTATGTTTTGAGATTTTACGAAAAATATCAAGCAGAGCATATCTAATACCTACAAATACTAAACCTGCTACAGTAAACATCTCAATAAGTGAATAGGTAGAGGATTTGACAAAAATTATCATAATAGTCATTAGTAAGGATAAGACATTAAATCCTACTCTAATAGACTTAGAGTGTGCAGAGTCTACATCAGGTAGTAGTCCACCAAGTGTTCCTAATCCAAAAGCATAAACAGCCTCTTGTGGGGATAGAACCTCCATAGACAATAGTGTTCCAGAGACTATAGCAGAAGCAACAGAGGCTACCATAAAGTGTGTATTGAAATTTGCCATTTTATCTGTCTACTTTTGTTATAAGTTTATGGCTATATCCTAAAATATGTTCTACTACTTGTTGACCTTTAAATAGAAACATATAGGGTTTTGGTGTGAGTAGTTTACCTGTTCTAGTAGGTGTTGCGATAGATGTCTCTACTAGCCAACCCCTCCATGCAATAGCTCCACCATAGGCAAAACCTTTTCTTTTGTAGGCTCTTTTGGGTGTTCCATACTTATATTGGGATAGATTGGCACGAGGTATTTTATTGGAGCAGTAACTGCGTATGGCATTGATATAGTTTATCGGTTTTTCTCCATACTCTTTGTCTATAATGGGTTGATTCTCAACTCTATTGTTTCTTGTAACTCCTGTACCAATACCACCTAATGATATTTGTGGTGTTGGTGCAGGTATACAACCTGAAAAAAATGGTATTAAGATAGATAAGGTTATTAGTTTTAATCTCTTGTTCATTATTTTCCTATTTTTTATTTTTAATATAGCAAAATCTTGAAAAAGAGAGATTAATTATTTTGATTTTTTAGCTATTTTGACTCTTAAAACTCCATCTTTATACTCTGTGGTTATATTACTCTCATTAGCATCTTTTGGTAGAGTCATAGAGCGATAGAATGAGCCTACAAAACGCTCTTGATGGATAATCTTGCCATCTTTTTTCTCCTCTTTGTTCTTTTTACTTTCAGCCTTTATAGAAAGTATACCTTTTTCTGCTTTTACCTTAATATCTGAACTATTCATATCAGGTAAATCAGCTATCACTTCATAATATTTATCTTTATCAATAACATCCGTTCTAAGTTTCATAGTAAAACCATCTTTAAAATTAGTTGGCATATCTATCTTTGGCATATTGGCAAAGGCTCTTTTATGAAAAGTCTCAAAAAGTTTATCCATATCAGATTGAAGCTTTTGAAAATCTTGGAAAAATGGGTCATTTTGAAAAACAGACCCAAAAGGGTCACTGTTATTAGCATAGGTTGCTGTTGTTAAGAGTAGCGATACAAATGTGGTTGTTACTATTTTTTTTAACATTTAAATTCCTTTTTGGCTAAATTATGAAGGAATTATAAAATAATTTTCAAAATTATTTTGCTACTAAAGTTGCATTTTTACTCCAAAAGAAGATGTTCACTCTTCTCTAATAGTCCATTAATGTTTTTAACATATATATCTTTTCTATTATTCTCAATAATATCATCTTTTTCTAACTCTTTTAGATGTCTCTCAACTACATGTCGTACTGTACCTAATAGCTTTGCTATCTCTGTTTTTGAGAGGTTTTGAAGAAGTTGATAGTAGTGATGGTTTGATGGATTGATATTTTGAATAAGAAGTTTAGAGAGACGTTCAGAGGTACTATATAGTGCTAAGTCACTAGCTAATGTCTCTTGATGACGTATTTGAGATGCGATATAGGGGAAGAAGTGTCTATTAAACTGCTCATTAGTTTTTAACCACTCACGAACCTTCTCTATAGGGAGTTGAAGCAGTTCAACTTTTTCCAATACCTCATAGAGAACATCATGAGACTCTCCATCAAGTAAAATCAAGGTATCAAACATATCTCCATGACGATAGATATTTAATGTTATCTCTTTACCTGTATCTAAATTCATTTGGGATGTTTTTATTTTACCTTTTAGTACAATATAGAAGTAACGATGAAGCTCATCACTCATAAATGGAGTCTCTTTTTTTTTAAATGAGACAACTTTACCATATTGTAAAAACTGTTTCTCAAAACTCTGGTCTAACTCTTTAAATATCTCAATATTATAATACTTCATCAATGTGGTAACCTTTTTTACGTGAATAGATGGATTATAACATAGTTTGAACAATATAAAATAAACAAGAGATATGAGTTAAAGTAGTTTAGTTTTGTGTCTTAATATTAACTACTATATTAACTCAACAAAAAGTTGTATTGATAAAAACATAAAAGTTAAAATAACTATCTTCTTATGCTGATTTAGCACTATTTTTGATTTTATATTAATCGTTCTTAGAGTAAAATCTATCTTAATTATAGTATATCAAGGACTCAAATAATGAAACAACAATTTATGAATGATTTACAAAAAATATATAATGAGCTTCAAGAACGACAAAAATCACTTAATGACTATTATAAAGTTTTAGATGGAGAACACCCAATAGCTAAGAGTTTGATAGAAGATTTTTTAAATAAAATGCACCTCCCTATCAATAGTGATACCATGATGGCATCATTGACTCGTTTGGTTAATCTACGTGAAGATGCTTTGGAGCAGGTTCTCCAAAAAGAGGGATTCTCAGAAGAGGAGATAATTGTAAAAAAAGAGGAGGCGTATCAATTTGTCAAAGAGATGCATCTTACTCGACATGAGTATCTAATCGCTTGGATTAAATCTGAAAATCTATTAACACCTTTCTATCAAATATTGATAGAAAATATACACTATATTGGTGAAGCTTTAAGCTTATGGCAATCGGAGTGGACTGCACATATTATTAATGGTATTAATCGTGAACTGTTAGTAGAGTATGATGGAGATGAACAGGCTATCTTTAAAATGTTACAAGAAGAGGAGCTATTGGATTTAGACCCAAATGGAGAGGTAGGAGATAGATGCTACTCTGTTTTAGTTCCAAATAGCAATGGAGGTTATCACTCTGTAGCATATAGTGAGGCTTTTCCTGATGAGGTAGCTTCATTAGTCTCTATTATAGAGGATTGTATTGAAGCATTGAGTCTGGAGGCTGATGATGTTTTTCATCAAAAAGAGGAGTGGATAAACTATTTTGTAGCTCTCAAAAAAGCCTTTGCTGGGCATCAACCTAAAACACTTATTGGACTTTGGGCAAATGTAGATAGAGCTTGGATGAAGATTACTACACCACTACAGGTAGGACACCCTTTAGAGTATTATGAAGACCACTTTAGAAAAGCTGTTGCTTTAGAGTGGGATTTGCGAATTATCAACCCTAAACTGCAGAGTGCATCAACAACACGAGATAATATTAAGAAATTTTCTATGAAATTGGCTAGAGAGATAGATGGAGTAGATACTATTGATAAAAATATAGAACAAGTAGATAAGACACAACTCTATATTGGTCAACCAATGCTCTATTATGGAGCAGAATTTAATGGACTATTCTCTGCACAAGTTGTTCCTAATGATGAGCAGGTATCTACTGAACTTGGTAAAAAGATTTTTGCTTATGCAGATTTTGTTATGGAGAGCAAAAAAGCAAAACCAATTATGCAACTCTCTGTAGATTTTATGGGGCTTGATTTCGTTCAAAAACAGAGAGATTTAGCTATCAACAACCCTCAATTATGGCAAGAACTTTATGATATTTCTACTATTGGGCATGAGTTTGGTCATATCCTATGGATTGATACCGATACTGAAATGGTTATGAATAGATTGGGTCAGTTTAAAAATATAGAGGAGTTCAAAGCCACAGCAGGTGGATTGAT
>JALSOO010000198.1 GCA_026986355.1 Campylobacteraceae bacterium
TTGTTGCCTTTTTAGTATCATCATCAAATTTGAAATATCTTTTCTCATTTGCACCAATAGTTCCACCCATATTGCTTGTTGCACCCTCTCCAATATTCAAAGTAAATCCACTTGGTGTTTCATTATAAGTTTGAGATGAAGCATCTATATAGTCATTTACCCCATTAGGTGAAATTTTCGTAGAGCCACTTCTATATGTTAGCATTGTTGTATCATTAATATCATAAATCATTCTAACATCTTTAAGCTCAAAGTCAGCCTCTTGAGATTGTATAGATACTCTTGTTGTCAATCTACCTTCACCAAGCATACCTAAAGGTGTTTGAACTTTATTATTTATAGAAGGTAATACATAGTTACCAAGTGAGATTGTATAATCATAACACATTTTTGGTTTATATAATTCCACTCCAAAACTAAGCATACCAACAGTTACATAATCTTCATTAGAGCCAAAACCGACTAGCAGAGAGTTGATATTTTGATTATTATCTCTATATCCTTGCACTATACTTGAAACATTATAGTCATCAATATCTATAGCATTTGTATTTGCAACATCATTATTAGCTCCACTATCTCTATCTATATTTGTCAATTGACTATCAAAAATATTGCTTGGATCACTTGCAGGGACATTATCTGGTGTGCTACTATTATTCTCTTTTAGATATATTTTATCATACTCTCCACTTCTTGAACCAAACTCCAACTCACCCTCACCAGCAAAAACAGACATTTTCGCATTAACAGAACCACTTTTTGGTAGTTTGAAACCTGTAATAGGAATGTCTTGAACAATTTTTTCATCCCCACCACTTCTCTTATTACCTCTAATTACCTTATATCCACTGTATATAGATATATTTCTTGGTGTTCCTATAAATGGGTCTTCTTTATATATTACCACCAAAGACCATCCACCATAATTTCCAACAAAACCATCTTTACCCTCATTTGTTGTAAGGTTAGCAACAGTAATTTTGTGTTTTCCTTTTTGAAGTTTTGCATTTTGTAGTAGATTTGTAACATTGGCAAATGCAGAGTAGTATCCACCTTTATTGCCATGTTGTGTATCGTAATAGAATGTATTGGCTACCACAGGTGTATAACTGTCGTTATTATCTATTTTTATTAAAATTTTATTTGCATCTGTATCAGTTATATCCAAATCGGGATGATAGTTTGCATCAATATTTATATATTCATATCCATTGGCAGTTTTAACAGCTCTTCTTTGTTTATAATTTGTATGTGTTTTACCATTTTCTCTATATGTATAAGAGTTATTAACTCCACCTTGCCAAAACAGACCAGCCCAAAGAATATCTTTCCCATCTGGAGAGTTATTGTATGTATTTGGTAGAGTAAAGTTAGAAGAACTTGAATTCCAAGTATTGGCATCATCATCAACATCTATTCTTTTTACTACATATTGATTGTTATAGTAGGTTCTATCATTTTGGCAAGTTCCATTGTAGCTATCATTCTCATTCTCATCACCAGTTTTATCGGTTACACACTCTACTGTATTACCAATAGCAACATAATTACCAACTATATTTCTTGTAGGAATGGGGTTTATCTGCTCAAAATCATGATCTCCAAGTTGATATCCACCACCGTTGCCACCACCAATTTGTAGTGTAACAGTTGCAGTTTTTTCTGTGCCACTTGCATCTGTAATTGTGTATGTAAAGAAGTCTGTTGTTGCTGTTGTTGCATTAGAAGTATATGTAAAATTGCCATTACTATCTACGCTCAAAGACCCAGAACTTGGTTGTGTATGGCTTTTAAGAGTTATATGATAACCTCTATCTATCCCTTTGCCTGTATCATCTGT
>JALSOO010000199.1 GCA_026986355.1 Campylobacteraceae bacterium
GCTAAAGGTGGGAAAACACAATAGTTAATATAAAAATAACTATTATTTAGATACTATTCCGTAAAAATCAATATGGGATATTAAAACAATGCGACAACCTAAAGGATTTGGTAAAACTTACTTCTCTTTATCATCTATTTTAGCGTACAGTGTCGCACCTACCCAACATGCTAAATATATCTCTTTTATGGACAGGATAGATAGAGGTTTATATACTAATAATGAGCTAGAAGATGATGACCCACCTATTGAGATTTTAGATTGTCATAGCTTTTACAATGATTTTAAACCTTGCCTTTGTAGTTGTTTTTTTAACCATTTAGCTCATATCATGTTGCATATACATCACTATATTCCTAGATGTCCATACTATACTACATTTTACGCATTTCGCCGTACTGGTGTACACCCTCCTTTGACTTTTCTATAATAGTAAAAACCACGCACAATTAACAAAAATTATAAAATATATCAAAGGATATACCCATGTCAAAAAATTACATTGTAGGATTCCCAAGAATAGGGGAACAAAGAGAGCTAAAGAGAGCATTAGAGGCTTTTTGGTCTGGAAAAGTAGAGTTTAGTGAAGTAGAAAAGGTTGCTAGTGAGTTAAAAGCTAGACACTGGAACTACCAAAAAGAGGTAGGTGTAGATTTTATTAGCTCTAATGATTTCTCACTATATGACAATATGTTAGATACAGCTGTTATGTTAGGAGCTATTCCTCAAAGATTTAGAGGATTAAGTGAAAAAGAGCAGTACTTTGCAATGGCTAGAGGGGATAAAAACTCAGTAGCTATGGAGATGACAAAATGGTTCAATACCAACTATCACTATATTGTTCCAGAACTCTCTTTGGCTGATGAGTATTGTTTAAATGCGTCAAAAGTTTTAAATGAGTATAGAGAGGCAAAAGAGTTAGGTATTAAGACAAAGATTAATATTATTGGACCTATTACCTTTTTAGGACTCTCAAAAAGAGTAGATAGAGGCGACACCTATGAGCTATTTGGAAAGATTTTACCTCTATATGTAGAGCTATTAGAAGAGATTGCTAAACTTGATGATGATATTACTATTCAGATAGATGAGCCAATCTTTGTAAAAGATAACACTCCTGCTATTATTAGTCTAATCAAACCTACTTACGATAAGTTAGCAACCGTTAGTGACAATATAAAGATAGTAGTTACTACCTATTTTGAACACTCAAATGAGGCTACCAAAGTTTTAGTGCATACTCCTATTTGGGCTTTGGGATTGGATTTTTTATACGGAGAGGATAACCTAGAGTCATTAGAGATAATCGCAAATAGTGATAAAAATCTAGTTGCAGGTGTAATAGATGGTAGAAATATTTGGAAAAGTAATATATCTAAAACAGTTGAGCTTTTAGAGAAGATTTCAACTACCATGCCAAAAGATAGAGTTATGGTTAGCTCTTCTTGTTCACTTCTACACACTCCATTTACTCTAAAATATGAAGAAAATATGGACAGTGAGCTAAAGAGTTGGTTGAGTTATGCTGTTGAGAAGCTAGATGAAGTGGTATTAATCTCAAAGATATTTTCAGATGAAGAGTTAAGTTATAGAGAGAAAGAGCTTTTAGAAGAGAATATAAAAGCAAATGAGAGTAGAGCAACATCAACAAAAATACATAATCAAGAGGTTCAAAATAGAGTCGCTTCTACTACTAAATTGAGCAGAGATGGAGCTTTTGAAGAGAGAATTAAAATTCAAAGAGAACTTTTAGGCTACCAAGATTTAGCAACAACAACGATAGGTTCATTTCCTCAAACTCCAGAAGTTAGAAAAGCTAGAAGAGATTTCAAAAGAG
>JALSOO010000200.1 GCA_026986355.1 Campylobacteraceae bacterium
TGATTGACTAGCTTTAAATTATAGTATTTCTTATCTGAAAATAACATAATTTAAAAGCTTATATTCTTATTCGTGTTGCAGTCAAAAAGATATACTCTCTACCTGTTATGGTTACTCTAAATCTCTTTTGTTGTAGATATTTTTTTGCAAATATAACATCATTATAGAGTAGGGACATCTCCGAGTAGGGGTAATTCGGTGCTTTTGCTCCGTAAATAAGTTCGTTATCTATCCATCTACTATTGGGAAAACCCAATATAAATGCTCCATTATCTGTTAGGTACTCTTGTACCAAAGACATCAAAAAAGGTTTGTAGTTGATATTTGGAGTTTGTAATGTTCCTATAGAGATAATCAAGTCAGATTTTTGTAACTTTAGCTCTTCTAATCTATTAATATCATGGTTATAGAATTTTACATTATCTTTTGGAAATCTCTTTTTTGCATAATCGAGTGCTGTTTGTGCATGGTCAACTCCTATAAGTTGCATAGAATCAAATGTATCTTTGTCTATAAGTTGTTGTATAAGCTCAAATTCATCTCCTTTGTTGATACCCAAATCTAAAATATATCTTCTATTTTGAATCTTTACAGATTCCAAAGCTCTTTTGTATGCGTTCAAAAAAGTAGGCTCTTCATTTTTATTAATATCAAAGAATTTAGAATCTGTACCATATTTTTCTAGTTGATTAGTTATTGGTGTGGAGTGAAAAGAGTTCTCTCTATTTAATTTTTTAAAAGTTATCTCAACAAGTTTATTATCTATCACTTTAGGTGTAAGCATTTTACAAAAGTAAATCTCTGCTAGATTGACCCATGTTTTATAGCTTCTGTTATTTAGCTCTAAATCAGGGTTCTCTATTGCAAAGCTTATTCTATTGTTTTGAATAAGCTTATTTTCTATTTTGGTGCTAATGTAGAGTAGTGTTTTATTGGTAAAATCAATCATAATATCATTTTATCTAAAAAAATATTCTTTTTAATGAAAAAATATGATATAGTAACGTTATTTAATTTTAAAGGAGTAAAGTATGAAGTATATATCTATTATTCTCATTGTAATCTTTTTTCTAGGTTGTAGTGATAAAATTTTAGAGGTTATAAAGAAAGACCCAATAGATAAAACTAAAACAGTAGAGAGAGTAAAAGAGAAACCTATAGAAGTAGGTGCAATAGAAGTGGTAGAGTCAGCAAATATAGATGATGAAACTCTTGTTGCAGATGAGCATAAAGTAGAAAAGAGAATAGAGAGTGATGTTCCTTCACGATGTCAAATGTGGTCAGATGGTTGTAATGTATGTACTCGTATTAGTTCTACTTCTAAAAAGGCATCTTGTACGGTCTATCCAGCGTGTCATAATAGAGTTGTCTCTTGTTTGCAGTGGAATAACAACTAATCACTGGAAATATTGGTAACTCTATCAATCTTGTTTATATAGTCATGAAATCTCAAAGATGTTACGGCTGTACGTCCCAATGCAAAATGTTTTGATGCTGAACCCCAAACTGTATGTATAATATAGGGTTCACCTTGATAATCTCCAATATAGAGGGTAATATGACCTTTGAGATGAAATATAGTTATTCCTGCTTTTGCCCATCTGTTTATCTCTTGGATTCTTGGAGTCTTATCAAAGGCATTTAACTCTACTCTATTCTCTCCTACTTTACTTTGAGATGCAGAGTTTCTAGGTAGTCTCAATCCTGTTGTAGCAAATACCTCTTGTATAAATTTGGAGCAGTCCTGCTCTCCAAACATTCCACCCCAACCATAGGGGAGATGTAAGAACTTAAA
>JALSOO010000201.1 GCA_026986355.1 Campylobacteraceae bacterium
CTATCTAAGCTTCTAAATATAGATGTAGATATGAATCTATATAAACCCTTTTATATAGATATAAACTCTACTATTCCCTACAATAGTATCCTCCCTAGACTCTATCCCGATATTAAATTTGACTCTCTATCTGAATTAAAGGGGGAGCTATCTATCTCTAATAGAGAGTATAGCATGAGATTAAAGAGTAGATATATGAGACTATCTCTCTTCTACGACCCCATCAATCAGATAGTAAAAAAGGCTCAATTGTTATTAAATAGCAATCGCTTTGCTATAAAATCATTGAAAGATAATAGAGTAGAGTTGAAATCAGAATCATTAGATATAAATCGACTACTTAAGAGTATATCTAAACACTATAGAGTCAAACTCCCAAAAATATATGGTCAATTAAATTTAGATATTTTACAAAACAGTAAAGATAGCTTTGATATTAGGATTCAAAGTAAAAAGATTAGATATGAATCTATAAATATATATGATATAGAGATGAAGTTTAGTGTAGATAAGAAAGGGAATGTAGAGATAGATAGCTATAAATTTAGAGTTGATGAGAATGGTTATATGAGCCGTTTTTATAGCAATAAAAAATCATATCTTACTTTTAGAGATAACAAAATATCTATAAAAGAGTTTTGGATAAATAATCGGCTTCTATTATCGGGTCTATATAATATTTTAGACTCTAAAGGAGAGTTTAATCTAAAAGCTACACAATTTAGCTATATAAATAGAGATTTTGATTTTTTAGTAGATGTTGATTTAGATGCAAAAATAGATAATAAACGAGTAAAAGTAGCAGGAGATATTGATATTTTTGGAAATCTCATTAGCTATGAGGTCGTTGGCTCTGATATAGTAGAGGATTCAGATATTATAATTTTGCAAGATAAAAAAGATAAATCCAACTATATATTGGATAATTTATCACTTGATATAAGAATCAACAGTAAAAAGCCACTTAAATATATCTCTAAAGATACAAATATAGAGTTTTTTAATGATTTAAGCATACTTAAAAAGTACAATTCAGATATTTTAGTAACTGGTATGTCTACTGTTAGTAAAGGCTACTATCAGTTAGAAGATAAGTATTTTACGTTAGATGAGAGTCATATATATTTTGCAGGAGACCCCAAAAAACCACAGCTAGATATAAAAGCCAATTATAAAAAAGATATCTATACGATACAGATATTTATATCTGGAACTCCAGATGAACCTATTATAAATTTTACATCAGAGCCATACTTAACACAACAAGAGATTTTATCACTTATCCTCTTTGATGGTACAAGAACAGGTGATGGATATACTCTTTTGGGTGGAACATTTGCAAAGGGGCTTATGAGAAGTTTGGGTATAGATGTAGACCATCTACTATTGGGAAGTGATGAGAATGATAATATCTCTTTTGAGATAGGACAAAAAATCTCTAAAAAGATAACCGTTATCTATCAACATCAAAATGGAAGAGATGGGGTTAAAGCAAGAATAGAACATAATAAAAATTTTGAAACAGATATTGTTATCCAACCACCCAATAGCTCTAGTGTTGAGTTTTTGTATAAGCATTCCAACTAAAATATCTTTGTAACTTCTAGCAAATATTTGTTATAATTCGTTAATAAAAAGAAAGAGAGAACAATGTCAAAAAAACAAGAAAATTTTACTACCAAAATAATAGCAGGAGATTTCAAAGGAAGAGTTATTGAGATTCCAAATATATCTACTACTCGTAGTTCAAAGGGAATATTAAAAGAGTCTCTATTTAATACATTACAATTT
>JALSOO010000202.1 GCA_026986355.1 Campylobacteraceae bacterium
TTGTAGTAACTGGTGTATCACAACTAACACAAGAGCTACCTCTCTCGCAAGGTTTTGGTCTTGGAGTTGGTTTTGGTGGGTGAGGAGGTGTAGCATCTGGTGGGGGACCCCAAGGCCAGTTAAAGTCCCAAGGGGTAAAGTGAGTTATCTCTACTCTCCAGTATGTTTTATTTGGTTCATACCCTGATTTATTAGCAATACCTGCTACTTCATCACTAAAGTTCCCATCTCCATTTAAATCGTTTGGTTTATTATCTCCATCGCTATCTAGTGCATCTATCTTGCCGTCTCCATTCGTATCAAGTAGTCTTACTACTACACCATTTTTAGAGCCTATCCACTCATTTTTATTTCTATCATAATATCCTGATGGAACAATCTCTCCAACCTTAAAGCCTAAAAAGTTATCTACATAAACAACTACAGGCTTATCGAAACTTACGCTTTGGTTGTCATTTAATCCATCAACTGTTAAATCTACACAATATGTATAAGCAGATGTTTGAGGAAGATTAGCCGGCATAGATTGTGGTGTCTTAAACTCTGTAGCTCTTACTTTAAAATTTGTCAATTCGTAAGTGCTACCATCTGGGTTTGTAACAGTAGCTTTTTTTACACCATCAAATACAAGTGCTGCTTTTCTGCTACCTCTATCATCTTCTGTATTATCTGAAATATGCACTTTAATGCCAGTGGTATTTAAATCTATATCTGTAGCTTTACTATCTAATTGCAACATTTCTATATCTTCAATTCTTGCCCAATCTTGTATTGGTGCATTAATATCTCTATCGATAGTTGTATATTTCTCTTTTTCAAATCTAAATATTAACTTAACACCACCTTCTGCTGGGAAAACAAAGCTACCATTGATATCTGTTAATACACTTCCGTAATTTTTATGATTATCTACATAAACCTTAACACCCTCTATAGGATTACCATCTGCATCTACAACCCTACCAGCAATCATACAAAATCTCTTATCATCATATTGGGTTATATTTGCATCAACAGGAATATTATCTTTATATTTGCTACCAAAACTTGATGCATTAAAATTTGAAGTATTAAACTCTTTTAATACTTCTACTTTAACATCTTTAGATATGCCACTTAAAGATAGAGAGATTGTAGCATTACCCTCACTAAAAGCTTCAATTTTACCATTTTCATAAATTGCTATATCTCTATTTGAACTTTGTGAATCTACTAAATTTGATATATCCTCTTTTGTATTATTACTATAACTTCCTATTACCTTTATATCTCTTTTAGTTTTTGCTCTAAGTGTAAGAGTGTTTGGTTTTATATTTATATCTTGTAAAGTTACAGGTTTTGGTTCTATTTTTACAACCCTTGTTGCATTTGCTTCATTACCTGCACTATCTTTTACAGAGTAAACAACACTATAAGTTCCAACTTTTGAAGTATCTACATTTGATACTACTTTTATCTTTGATGTAATATTTCCATCTTTGTTATCAGTAGCTATTGCACCTGCATCAGTGTAGCTATTGCCTACAATAATAGTTGCAGGATTATCACCTAATATTGTAATTACTGGTGGAGTTATATCTTTTTGTGGATTTGTCCCATTACCATCTGAACCACCACTAGATACAATATTTAAAGTTACAGTAGCCTCGTTAGAGTTCACCTTACCATCATTTGCAATGAAGCTAAAGTTATCTGTGCCGTTATAATCACTTTGTGGGGTATATGTTAAATTTGGTGCTTTACCTTTTAGGGTTCCGTGCTTTGGTTGTTTTGTAATTTTATAG
>JALSOO010000203.1 GCA_026986355.1 Campylobacteraceae bacterium
TGCTTTATAGTTTGTTATTTTCATAAGTGTTTGACTCTTTTTTCCAAATCGTGTTGTGAATTTTACTACTCTATCTAAATCTTTAATACCTCTACTTCTTTTTAATAGATTTAGGGTTTCACTTAATCCTACTCTATCGTATATTTTATAGATAGGTTCAAGAGTTGTTTTTAGACTATCAAGAGATTTACTCTCTTTTGCAACTTTTGCACCTCGAATTAGCTCTTTTTGTAACCAAAAAGGTAATTTACCAGCTCTTTTGGCATATTTTAGTAGAGAGATAGATGTTTTAGCAGGTGTTGTTGCTCCTAATGTATAGATAGTTGATATAGTAGCAATAAGCCCCAATGATGAGAGTGCTACAATAACTTTATCAACCTTTTTATCATGATAGTAGTGTGAACCCTCTATTGATAAATCTCTAATATCTCCAATAAATAGAAAATCTGAAGCGATAGCAGATATTTTGCCAATATCTTCATCTGATTTACCAAGAACTACTCCCTCTATAAACTTATCTCTTTTATACTCATAACTCTCTCTTTTATCTCGTATCTCTTTTAGTAGTTCGCTACTCTTTGGGTTCTGTTTGACATAGGGATAGTCTATAAAATAGCTTAGATACTCATCTGCTTGTGCATATTTTTTATCGTTAATAAGCTTTTGTGTGTGTGGTATTGGGTCTATATGTGCAAGTGTTCGTATATCAAATACCTTTCTCTCTTGCAGTAACAAGATAGAGAGAAAGACGGATATAATAATAAAGAGATATATAAAAGGTTTATATAAAAATTTCGTCCAAAATAGTATTAACGTACTCATTGGCTTTAAAAGGAATGAGGTCATCTGGTTGTTCTCCTGTTCCTATATAATAGATTGGCATCTTTAGCTCATTAGCTATAGAGAGAACTGAACCCCCTTTTGCCGTTCCATCTAGTTTTGTAATAATTATACCATCTATACCTATAAGTTCATTAAAGACTTTAGCTTGGTTTATACTAGAGCTTCCTTGAGTACCATCTAATATAAGCATTTTTCGATGAGGTGCATTTGGCATTGCTTTATTGGCAATTCTTACCATTTTTTTAAGCTCTTCTCCCAAATTAGTCTGTGTATGTAGTCGTCCTGCTGTATCTATAATAACATGGTCTATTTTTTTTGAAATAGCTGATGCTATAGTATCATAGACCACTGCTGATGGGTCATGTCCTTGACGTGTAGATATGATAGGTACATCTAACCGTTTTGCCCATCTTGTAAGTTGCTCTATCGCTGCTGCTCTAAAGGTATCTCCTGCACCTAATAGAACTGATTTACCATTTTTTTGGTACATTCGTGCCAATTTTGCAATTGTTGTTGTTTTTCCTGCTCCATTAACTCCTATAATCATCTCTACAAAGGGTCTATGTTCACTCTCTATTATCCAATCTGCTTTATATTGAAAAACAGATATAAGTGCATTATATGCCATACCTCTATCTATTGAGTCTCCTAATCCATCTAAAAACTCTTCAATTAAGTCATAGTTGACATCTGCTTCTAGTAGAATATCTTCAAACTCATCACTCGTAATCTTCTTTTTTTTAACTGGTGCTACCTCTTTGATAGCATCTTTGGTTCTACCAAAAACTTTTTTTAGTATATTAAACATCTTTTTAATTACCTTTTTTTAATTTTATCAATAGTTGTTTTATATCACTCTCTATCATCTCTTCGGGCATTGCTCCCTCATAGTGAGTAAAGTACTTTCCCTTGAAAAATAGAATCATAAGTGGCATAGG
>JALSOO010000204.1 GCA_026986355.1 Campylobacteraceae bacterium
CAAAATAGATATAGATACTCCAAAAGAGTTAGAGAGAGCCTTGGTATATCTAAAGAGTAATTTTGAGCTAGAGTACTCTATTATTACATTAAGTGAAGATGGTATAGCTATATTAGATAGAGATACAAAAGTAATCCCAACAGTTGCAAAAGAGGTATATGATGTGACAGGTGCAGGAGATACAGTCATAGCTTCATTAGCTATTGCATTAGGAAGTGGATTTAATATAGTAGAGGCGTGTGAATTTGCAAATAAATCAGCAGGTGTAGTTGTGGCTAAAGTAGGTTCGGCTACAGTTACTCTAAATGAGATAGAGGAGTATGAACACTATCTAAATCAAGGTAAGGCAGAGAGTAAAATAAAAAGCTTCGAGCAGATAGAGCGTATAGCAAAACGTCTAAAAGAACAAGGTAAAAAGATTGTATTTACTAATGGCTGTTTTGATATTCTACACCGTGGTCATGCTACCTATCTACAAAAGGCAAAAGCGTTGGGAGATATAGTAATATTAGGGATTAATAGTGATGAGAGTATTAGACGATTAAAAGGAGAGAGTAGACCAATTAATAGTTTAGAGGATAGAGCTTTTTTAATTAGTGCATTAGAGAGTATAGATTTTGTTGTTCCTTTTATAGAAGATACACCCTATGAACTTATAAAACTAATTAATCCAAATATTCTAGTAAAAGGGGCAGATTATAAAGGGAAAGAGGTTATAGGTTCAGATATTGCTGATGAGGTTGTACTCATTGATTTTGTTTTAGGGAAGAGTACTACAAGTTTAATAGAAAAAATTTCAGGGAGAGAGTTATGTTAAAGATGATAGAAGATGAGTTAAATGCTCATAAAAGAACAATAGAGAAGACAATAGAGATAATGATACCTCAGATAAAAGAGGCTTCAGAATTAGTTATAGATACATTAAAAAATGGGAACAAGGTACTATTTTGTGGAAATGGTGGTAGTGCCTCTGATGCACAACATCTATCAGCAGAGTTGGTAGGTAGATACAAAACCGAACGTAGAGGTCTTCCTGCTATGGCTCTAACAACCGACACATCTGCACTTACTGCTATAGGTAATGATTATGGTTATGATAGAGTTTTTGACCGACAAGTAGAAGCCTTGATAAATAGAGGGGATTTACTTATAGGTATCTCTACATCAGGGGAGTCTCTAAATGTTCTATCTGCACTTCTTTTAGCTAAAGATATGGGGGCAAGAACTATCGGTTTTACAGGAAAAGGTGGAGGAAAAATCAAATATGCTTCAGATGTAAATCTAATTGTTCCATCTGATGATACACCCCGTATCCAAGAGATGCACATTCTTATAGGACATATAATCTGTCAAGCTGTTGATAATGCTTTTCAATCTTGAAACTTATAGACTATTTTTTTTATTATCAAAATAATTAACCATGCTAACACCATAGTAATAATGGTGTGGCTTAAAAAGTGGTCTCCTATAAGCATCTTATATAGTCCCATACTCCAACCAATAGTTAATGCTCCTATTATAGCTAAGATTTTATTCCGTCTACTTCTAAATAGAAAAAAAAGACTCAATAGTGCAAACCCTCCACTAGCATGACCTGCTGGATAACATTTGATATGTTTTTGTTGTTTAAAGCTTGGTGGATAAGACTCCCAAACTTTTGTTTTTGGGTAAACCCCTCCATAGGTTATCTCATTTTTAGGACAAGGCATATTGGTTACTTTTTTTAATCCTCCAACTATAAGAGGAACAAAAATAGCTGATAAGATAACAATGATTATACC
>JALSOO010000205.1 GCA_026986355.1 Campylobacteraceae bacterium
ATAATGGCGTAGATAGTGATGGAGATGGAATAAAAGATAGTGCAGATGCAGATGTGAATGGTGATGGTATTGTTGATAATGGAGTAGATAGCGATAGTGATGGCATTAATGATGCTAATGATATAGATGATGATAATGATGGTATTGTAGATACTATTGAGGGTACAAGAGATAGCGATGGAGATGGAATTAAAGATTCATTAGAATCTAATTTAACGGATAGTGATAATGATGGTGTTGCAGACCAAGAAGATAGTGAAAATAGTAATCCTAATAACGATAGTGACGGCGATGGTCAAGCTAATAGTATTGAGATAACATGTGGAGATGTTGGAGACCCTCTTGATTTAACAAAACGATGTCCATGGGTAACTGAAACAGATGAAGCTAAAAAGTTAATAGAAGCAGGATTTATCTATATACCAGGTGGATTTGATGTAGATGGTGATGGAGTAGATGAAAAAGGTTTTTGGGTTTCAGCGTATCAAGCAAGAGAAGGGCAAAGAGATATAGCTTCTTCTGATGTTATTCGTATTGTTGGAAACTATAGTGAGTTTATTAATCATAATTTTACATTAGCAAACAGCAATCAAAATATTTTAAATTATATGGAAAGTAATTTAACAAATACACTAAAAGGGAAAGAGTTGATTTTTAATTCATCAGAAGCTGTTGCACAAAAACGTTTCTCTTCCCTTTCACCCTATTTAGCTTTGGTAAGTTTAAGTAAATTTCAAGTAGAAGGTCTCAATCGTTCCATGATGCTTATATCGCATAAGCAATATATACAGATTAAGCAACTATTGGTAGCTAATGGTGGTAGTGAAATAAAAAATAATCTTTTAGGTATAGATTTTCATCTCCCATCTTCATATGTTACAACTGTTTATGAATTTGGTGAATCTTACAAAGAGTATATCAAGGAGTTAATATGGTTAAAAGATGGTAGTTCAAATATAAAATTTTCAATAGACAATATTCAAACGTGGTGGGGTGTTGATGTTGATTTACTTTTATATAATCATACACCAACGTATGGAGCTAATAGTACGTTAGATGTGGGTATGGGAGCAGGAATATATAAAGAACAATATGCTGTTATTGTACGTGGTGGGACTATTTTAGACCTTCAACAAGGAACTACAGGTATTGATTCGGATAGTAGTGCTAATAGCAATGGAATAGGTTTTCGAGCAGCAACCGATTATATTTATTAAAGAAAAAAAAGTAACATTTTAAGAAAATTAATCCTGTTTATTTTTAACTTTAAGTTATATCTGTTCTAATTAAGAGTAATATACTCCTAATTAAAACTCAAAGGATTTTATAATGATGGGAATACCACAACCTGCATTTTATATTTTTAAGTGTCAACAATCTGCTCCTCCAGGAATGCCAAAACCAAGCTGTGTTAGTCAAAACAACCCAGAGTCTCAAGAGTTGATGCAACATCTATCTCAAACGCTTATGCAAAAAGGGATTATTGGAAATGTTCAACCTATTCAAACTTCATGTTTAGGACGTTGTCAACAAGGTCCTGTAATATTAGTGGAACCAGGTCATACGATGTATGTTGGATTAACAAAAGAGAAGATAACACGAATTATTGATGAACATATTATTGGTGGTAATGTTGTTGAGGAGTATGTTATTCCTGAACAGATGTGGGGAGAACCTGTAGCTCCTTCATCAATGGCTCGTTAAGAAAACTTCATGAGACCTTTAGGTCTCATATCTACATAAACACAAATAATAATCTGCTATAATACTCAAAAATAAAAATATAAATCACGGAGATAACTGTAATGAATATTACCATGCTCTATAGTAAACTTCACAGAGCTACAGTAACCGAAGCAAATTTGCACTATGTAGGTTCAATTACTATTGACCAAAATTTACTTGATGCATCGAACATGAGAGTGGGACAGAAAATAGATATTGTCAATATTAATAATGGTGAGAGATTTTCAACCTATATTATTTCAGGTGAGCGAGGTAAAAAAGAGATTTGTTTAAATGGAGCAGCTGCTAGAAAGGTACATGTGGGTGATAAAATTATTATTATTGCTTACGCAACCATGACAGAGGAGGAGGCTGATCTATTTGAGCCTAAAATTGTTATTTTAGAAGATGACAATACCATATCACAAGAGTTTAAAGGATTACAATAATGTTTGAAAATATGGATATAGGTAAAATGGGTGAGATGATGAAAGAGCTTCAATCTAAAGCCAAAGAGATGGAGGAGCAATCTAAAAAGATTACCATGACAGCTAAAGCAGGAGGTGGAATGGTTGAGGTGACAGCCAATGGGGCAAATGAGATTATTGATATTACCATTGATGACTCTTTACTTAGTGACAAATCCTCTCTTCAAATTCTTTTAATTTCAGCTATTAATGATGTTATTAAAATGGTAGAAGATAATAAAAAATCTCAAGCAATGAACTCACTTGGTGGTATGATGGGTGGAATGAACCCTTTTGGAATGAAATAGGTATAGATGGTTACTGTAAACTCAATAGAAGAACTTTTTGAAGTTACTAAATTATTTAATGGTTCAGTCGGTTTTGTTCCAACCATGGGTGCACTGCATGAGGGGCATTTAAGTTTAATTCAACAAGCACGAAGAGAGAATGACTTTGTAGTGGTCTCTATTTTTGTTAATCCTACACAGTTTTTAGAGGGAGAAGATTTAGAAGCTTATCCCAAAAAAGAGAAAGCAGATGCTAAAATTTGTGAACTAGCAGGGGTAGATATACTCTTTATTCCAACAATTGAGATGATGTATGAGAGAGATGAGTTAAAGATTACAGCACCATCTATTCGAGGTTTTATTTTAGAGGGAACAAAACGTCCTGGTCATTTTGATGGAATGCTTCAAGTGGTTATGAAACTTCTTAACCTTATTGCGTACAATAAACCTAAATCATTTCGAGCCTATTTTGGTAAAAAAGATGCTCAGCAGTTGGTACTTATTACTCAAATGGTGAAAAACTATTTTATTAATGTTGAGATAATCCCTTGTCCAATTATTAGAGATAGTGACGGATTAGCTTTAAGTAGTCGCAATATATATCTCTCTAAAGAGGAGAGAGTTAAAGCATTAGCTCTCTCTCGCTCATTAAAAAGGGCAAGTGAATTGGTAATGCAAAAGGAGTTTGATGTCTCTACTATTCAAAAAGAGATGTTGAAAGTTTTAATAGAAATTGAAGTAGAATACGTCGCGTTAGTAAATCATCAATTTCAAGCGTTAAAATATATAGAGTTGAACAATACCATTATCTTAGTGGCAGGAAGAGTAGGTAGAACACGGCTCATAGATAATTTATGGATATAAGGAAAAAAATGTATCTTTTTACAAGTGAAGTAGTAGCCCCAGGGCATCCTGATAAGTGTGCAGATATTATTGCCGATACAATCGTAGATAAACTAATTATTGGAGACTCTAAATCAAGAGTAGCATCAGAGGTATTTGTAGCAGGTAAACATGTAGTTATTGGTGGAGAGGTAACCTCTAATATAAAGTTATCTAAAGATG
>JALSOO010000206.1 GCA_026986355.1 Campylobacteraceae bacterium
AAGCTCAAGCATTAGAAGATGCTAAAAAAGTTGCATCAGAGATGAAAAATCAATCTGTAAAAGATGCAGTTGCTAAGGGAGAAGTTCCTGAAATAGTTGCGTTAATCGCATACTTAAATTCTTTAAAATAAGAGGGTAGATATGAACCATGAGAGTTTAATGACACTATCGGGTTACTTGGAGTTTTTCTTTTTACTATTTATATTTGTAGTTTTCTATGGATATGCTTACTCTATTTATAAACGAGATAGAAAAGGAGAGACAGATTTTGAGAAGTACTCCAATTTAGTTTTAGATGACTCTCTTGGTAGTACTCCTCTTGAAAAAAGAGAAAATTCAAAAGATAAAAACGAATAAGGAGACACAATATGAAAAAGATGGTCATAGGTGGTATTATTCTTGTCGTTGCTTTGATGATAGGAACTTACTTCGTAGCAGGTGATGCTTTTCAAAGCGATGATTATATCAATACTTTAACAATGATAGGTGCGTTTGCAATTATTGCAATTACAGTAGCAACTGCACTTAAATATGTAAATCAGATTAAAAATGATACAGCAACAGGTGAGTTGGCTGATGAGAGTTGGGACGGAATTGGTGAGTTTAAAAATCCAATTCCTTCTGGTTGGGGTATCCTATTTATAGGTACAATTATATGGATGATTTGGTATTGGTTTTTTGGTTATCCAACTACTCAATTTTCACAAATTGGTCAATATAATGAAGAGGTGTTAGAGAACAATGCTAAGTTTGCAAAGGCTTGGAAAAATCCTAGTGATGATACACTTGTAGCTATGGGTGAGTCTGTATTCTTGGTACAGTGTGCTCCTTGTCATGGTGTTGATGCAGAGGGAATTGATGGTAAAGCTCAAGATTTAACTCATAGATTGAGTAAAGAGCAAGTTCTTTATACTATTAAAAATGGTTCAAATCACTTTGGTTATACTATGGGTGCAATGCCTCCAGGTATGGCAAGTGGAGAAGGTGCAGAGAAGATTGCTACTTGGGTATCAGGTGGTATGAAAGGTACAGCTCCAGCTGAGTTTGCTGCATGTTCTAGCTGTCATGGACCAGATGGTAAAGGTATGAATGGTATGGCAGCAAATATTGCTGAGTACGATGATACACTTGTCTCTAAAGTATTAGAGCATGGTAAAAAAGGTGCGATTGGTACAATGCCTAGCTTCAAAGGTCGTCTAAATGAGACTCAAGAGAAAGCGTTGGCTCACTTCCTTCGTTCATTAAAAGGAGAATAGTATGGCAGGAAATACACAAATTGACCCAAAAACAGAGGGAGGACTTTTTAGTTTTCTCCATGGTTTAACTGGTTACTTTATTGCTGTTGCATTGTTGCTCTCTATCTTAGTTTTCTTAACAGTTAATGCTATTGGAGTACAAAATGCAAATGCAGAGAGATTTTATAAAGTAAATCAAGACCTTCATGCTCTAAAAATGAATAGTCCTGATAACATTAAAATGAGAACAATAGAAGGAGAAAAGTAATGGATAAGCTTATAGGTTGGATGCTTTTTGCAGCAGCTATTACAACGATTATGCTCTCATTTTTTGATTCAACTAAAGTGTATGTTGGATAGATGAGAAAATTTTTTAAACATATAGGAGTGCTTTTTGCACTTCTATCTATAATTACTATTATCTCTTTTGGAGATACTTCAAACAGTTCCGTTCCACAAATCAAACATATTAACTCAAAGTTTATATTAAAAGGTCAAGCGAGCATAGACCCAAGAGCCGTAGAGAAGATAGATATAATGGGAGATGAACTTTTTGTAAAAACAGGCGTAAGCGTCTATATTTATGCTGTTAATCAATACTCTGATAAGAAGTTTAGTAATACCAAGAGCAAAATAGAGTTTATAAAAAGTTTTGAATCTAATATTACTAATAGTTTAAAACCCCCTTATGCCCTAATTACTCTATCTATGGAAGATAAACATGTTAATTTGATTACATCAAATGATTTATTTAAAGCTGTTGACAGAGATGATATTTTAAGTGGATATATTATCCCTCTCTTAGCTTCACACGATAAAAATACGCCACAAGCCAAGATTTCGGCTTCACTTTTAAATGGATACTCAGAAGTAGTTAGTTCTATTGCTAAATATAAGGGTGTAGAGGTTAAGTCAGTTATTAGTGGAGTAGGGAGAACTATCTCTAAGATATGGAAGATATTTATCTATCTGATTGTATTTAGTGGATTAGGTGCATATTTTTATGCAGTATGGAAAGATAAAAGGAAACATAGATGAAAAAAGTTCAAAAATATCACTTCTGGTTAGCCTTTTTCTTCTTTATATTTGGTATTACTTTTGCTATGATTATATGGACTATCAAAAGTGCTGTAAATACCCCTGTATATGAAGATAGAAGTTTTATGACGAATTATCAAGATGTAGATTATAACTACAATGATATGGTTAATGCAAATATCGCATTCAATAAAAAATATACAACTTCTGTAAAGATTAATGAGCAAGATAGAGGATTAGATATTTCTGATATTCTCTATGGTCAACGCTCACTTAAAAAGATGAGTAAAAATCAAAATCTTCTTGTAGTAGGAGAGAACCATTTAACACTATCTATTATTGATAGAGCAACTAAAGAGATAATTAATGATGCTAATATTACATTTCAGATTACACGACCTATTGTAGATAGAGATGATATATTGTTAAATAACTTCTCATTTGATGGTAAGATATATAGCTCTTCATTTAAAATCAATAAAAGAGGACATTGGAATATTATTGCCAAAGTTATAGTAGGTAAAGATAGTGGTTATCTCTATATCAAGACCAAAACCCCAACCAAAGATAACTAATGCACCACGGACAACAACCTTCTGATTGGGTAGCATACGCAGTTGTTATTGGAGTTGTTGCCTTAATGATGCTTGGTAAGTATCTTATGGCAAGTGGAGATGATGCCTCTGATAACTCTAAAAAAGATAAAAAGTAGATGATTTTAAAATCTATAAAGTTATAATATATTATAATAGATTAAAAATTATAAGGATTTTTAATGTTTTATATAAAAAAAACTATTTCACTATCTCTTCTACTTCTCTCTACTATACTTCTTAATGCACAAGAGTATCATGCAGATAAAAATGGTAATGTAAATATCAATATAATTGATAAAAAGATTATGGTTAATGATAAAGTAGTAGGTAGAGTTAAACCAAATGAACCCACGGTTGTCAATGTAGATGATGTTGGAGTTAATTTGGATAGAGAGCATATAGGCGTAGGAGTTGGAGATGATGTTGGAGTCAATTTAGATAGAGGTCATATTGGTGTTCAAACTGGTGATGATGTCTCTGTCAAAGTAGATAAAGATGTTAAAGTCAAAGTTGGTAATGATGTATCTGTTAATGTTGGAGGTTTGGGTCGATTAATAGGCTCAATGATGGGAGATGATTAATTCATCTTCTTCCCTTCTATATAGACTCTATCAGCCTTTTGTGTATGTAAAATAGTCTGAAGAGCAATACTTTTGCTATTTTGAATCTCATCTGGTAGATTTATCAATGCAAAATCTGCATCTTTTCCTATCTCTATCTCTCCACTATTTAGATTAAATATCTGTGCAGGTATAGAGGTAATACTCTTTATTAAAATATCTGCTAACTCTTCAATCTCTCCTAAATGGTGCAACATTAATCCTGCTCTTAACTCATCAAATATATTGAGTGAACTATTTGAACTAAGTCCATCTGTTGCTACACTAAATGATATATCTCTTTTTATAAGCTCTTCTATAGGGAGTCTACCACACCCTAGAAGTCTATTGGAGCGTGGGCAATGAGCGATAGAGTGACCCTTTTGAGCGATATAATCAAACTCCTCTTTGGTTGCTTGGACAGCATGAACAAAGTGTGTTGGTATATTATCAAAGCTCTCTATAAACTCTTTTATATCTGTTACGGCATGTGAAGTAGAGAAAAACTTTTGAAAAAAGGGCAAAAACTCTCCACTACTACTCTCTAGCCACTCTCTCTCTGCTTGTGATTCCAAAAGATGAGCTGAAATAGGTAGATTTTCATTTTTGGCAATATTAATAGCTCGTTTTAATAGAATAGGGTGGACGGAGTAGGGGGAGTGGATAGCAATAGCAGGAATAATTCCATTACCACAACTTTTAGAGGCATCAAGACGTTCTAAAAAATCTCCATAGAGCATATCTGCTGTTGATGCATTAGAGCCTATAAGTTCATTAAAAAAGATTACCTTTTGAGGAGTTTTCATACAAACCTCTAACTCTGTTCCAAAACTAGAGATTGCTCCAAAAGTTGTAACTCCTGAATCCATCATCTCTTGAGATGCACTCATCATCTTTTGATTATCACATCTGCTTACTAAATCTTCACGATTTTCTATAACAGAGTCCAACCAAGGCATAAAGCTACCATACTGAAGAGTTGTTTTATTTGCTGAAAACTCCAGATGAACATGAGTATTTATAAATCCAGGATATAGGATAGAGTTTTTTTCTGCATTATGAATAGTTGCATTAGGATAAGTAGATTGGAGATGTTCAAAGGTATCAATAGCCTCTATCTTATCTGAAAAGGCTACTGCTAGATTCTCTTGAAAAGAGTTATTGATATAAAGGTATGTAGGGTTTATAATAGTCATAAATT
>JALSOO010000207.1 GCA_026986355.1 Campylobacteraceae bacterium
AGTGATTTTTTCCCTATCTCTTCTAAAAAAGTAGTAGCATAAGAGCCTTTTGGGAGATAGAAATCTATTATTAATCTATTTTCATCTTCTATATATTTAAAACTTAAATCTTCAGGAAAAATCCAAGCATAACGTCTATCTCCTTTGAGTGCATATAGTTCATTATCATCAAAAGCCTCCTCTAAATGACCTGCATCTGATAATGCTCGTTTGACCTTATATCCTACCAAAAGACCCGTAGGGCTATATTTATGGGCTATAAAATCTTTTGAGGCACGTTTGAAATCTCGTAAATAGTAGCTTTTCCCAAAAGGATAGCTCTTCATCTCATCTCCTATAAATAGTTTAAAAAAGTTTTTCTGTTTTTTCAACTCTTCTACTAACTCTATGGGATACTCTAAAATTTTAGAAGCATTCTCTACACTATTTGTTTCAACTATTTTAGATATAGAGATACGCTCTGACAACCAACTGTTATACAAAAAGCTTTGATAGGCAGATACTAATAGCTTCTCTTTTGCCCCTTTGAGCTTTTTGCCTGAGTGGGCTATCTCTTTTCCTTGCTCATACGATTTTGAATCTTCTCCAAAACGTTGATACCCATAATAGTTAGGGATACCATTAATTACTAGTTCTTTGGCAATTTTTTCAATACTCTCTTTTCTCTTTTTATCTACTTTCTCTAAAACAATAGAGAATCTATTTCCTTTAAGTTGACCTATCTTAATGGGAAACTTACTGTAATATTTTTCTAAAATCTCTATCTTTTCTGTTGTTAGATTTTTAATCACATCTTTTTCATACTGTTTTGGAATAGAGATATATTGAATGGTTGTTGCATTTTTATCTTTGAGTCCAGCATAACCAATATCACGATGTTCTAGTTGTGTAGCTTTTGCAATGACTGTAATAAGTTTAAAGGTACTCATATCTGTTTTCTTAATTTTTAATATAAGATTTGAACCTCTATCTGCAAATTTAAATAGAGGAATCTCCTCTACAAAGAAACGTTCAATAGTTTGAGCAAAGTCAAAATTAATAGGTTTGTGGTTATAGGCGTAAGTTTTTTTCATATAGAAGTATAGCAAAAAGATATGTAGAGAAGGCAAGAAGCCTTATCTATATTATCTTTTGTTTGCTTGATAGATTGGCATGACTTGTGGTAGCATTGCTTTAAGTTTGGCAATACGGTTAGTCGGTGCAGGGTGTGTTGATAGATATTCTGGTGGAGTTTGACCAGCTTTTGCAAATTTTTCCCAAAATGTTATGGCAGATTGTGGATTGTATCCTGCTTTTGCCATTAGAACTAAACCTATAGCATCTGCTTCATACTCTTGTACTCTTGAGTGAGGAAGCATAACGCCTAATTGTGTACCAATCCCAAATGCTTGCATAACCATAGCCGTATTTTGTGGGTTTCCTCTACCTTGCATTACAGCATTCAATATTTCAGCACCAGTCTGTTGGAGTTGTCCTCTACTCATTCTTTCTGCACCATGTCGTGCTAGAGCATGACCTATCTCATGACTCATAACCGTTGCTAACTCATCATCATTTGAGATATATTTAAAGATACCATTGTAAACAAAGACTTTTCCACCAGGTAGACAAAAAGCATTTGCCTCTTTACTATTATCTATTACAAAAAACTCCCACGTAAAGTTTTTAGCTATAGGATAGTTGGCTGTTGCTACTTTTGCTATACGCTCTCCTACACGTTTTACCATACCATTTTGTTGTGGGTCTTGGCTAACTTTCTCCTTTTTTAGAACCTCTTTTGCACTCTCAAATCCTAATGCCATCTCTTGTTGTGGAGATACCATAATAAGTTGACTCCGTCCCGTTACGGGTGCTTTAGAACATCCTATGAATAAAAGTGCTAAAATAGCACCTAAAATTATCTGTTTAAATTGTCTTTTCATCTAAATCCCTTGTAGTATTATATGAAACCATTATAACAGATTTATTTAAAAAAAAGAGGAGAACTTTATGTTTAATATAGTCTTAGTAGAACCACAAATCCCACCAAATACAGGAACAATTGGGAGACTTTGTGTTAATTTAGGAGCAACATTGCATCTGGTCAAACCATTAGGTTTTGATATTGACGACAAAGCCGTTACACGAGCAGGTTTAGACTATTGGAAAGAGTTGGATTTAATAGTTTGGGAGAGTTTTGATGAATTTCTATATAAACATCCTATTGGAGAGCATACTCATTTAGCAACAACTAAAACGGATAGACTCTATTTTGATGCTAAATTCAATATAGGAGATTATATCCTATTTGGTTCAGAGACAAAAGGTCTTAGAGAAGATATACTCTTAGATAATAAGGAGCGTTGTTTAACTATACCTATGGGTTCTAAAGGTAGAAGCCTAAATCTAGGTATATCAGTAGGTATTGTAACTTATGAAGCATTACGTCAAAACTATAATGGTTTTAAAAAGATAACAATTCTTAATTCATTAGAGGGAGTTTAATATGCCTATTGGAGATATTATATACTTAATTGTAGCATTTATATTTGCCTATATGACATTTGTAATTATTCGTGGAAATTTTCAACGTAAATTTGATGATGAGGGGAATAGATTGGATTTAAAATATAAAAAAGAGAAAAAATAGATTAAAAGGCACTGTATGAATATATTAAAACCATTATCAAAAGAAGAGTTAAATAACTTTTTTTCAGAACACTCATTAAAAGTAATTCAATACTTTATGAATACATCACTATTTGCCCAGCCAGAGGTTTACAAAGATAAAGCAAGTTTACCAATTCAAATACCTAAAGAACATTTAGAACAATGGTTTGTACAAGCTTTACAAGTTGAAGCAGTTGGTGCTGGTAGTTATCCTATAGATATTTTAAAAGAAAATGAATGGGGTGCTGATGTAAAAATGCTATCTTGTAAAGTTGATAAAAACGACAACCTTACAAATGGAGATAGTGGAGAAACTTCATTGGCTCAAAAATTTGGAGGAACAGGAATAAATTTAGATGCTATGTTTAAACAAGAGCAATATCAAGACATCATTGATGGTTGGACTTCTATTTGGAAAGAAAAATTAGTAAATGTTAAAACCGATAAAA
>JALSOO010000208.1 GCA_026986355.1 Campylobacteraceae bacterium
TAGGTTGCCAATGCTGGTGCTTCATCAATTTTTGACCATATAATTTTTGGTAATGACATATGTCGTCCTTATGTGTAGTTTAATAGCATGAGTTTATCAATTTTTTTTAAATAGGATAATGAAACTCTCTTTTAGAAAAAGTTATCTTGATTATCTGTTTCTTTACTACACAAGGATAACTATCTCATCTAATTTATAAATTTAATTTTTTTTAGATAAAATAAAATATAAGGAGTTAATTATGAATACAATAAAATTATATATACCTCTCACGTTGGTAATCTTTTTTTCAGCTTGTAGTCCAGATAATAAAGATACAACCCAAAATAGTAGCTCTACTTCTCAAAATAGTATGAGTGTAGATGCAGGAGATGATAAACGAGTTAAAATTAATGAAACAGTTACAATAGTTGGTAAAGGAACGGTAACTGATGGTAGTCAACTCTCTTTTACTTGGAAAAAAGGAAGTGATACCTTAGCTACCACAGCTAAATTTGATTATACCCCAACTGTGTTAGGAACAGATACATTAACCTTAATTGCACAACATAATAGTGGCAAAACCATACAAGACTCAATGAGAGTTTTTGTAGTGGAAAAAGATGTAGATAGCAGTTCTATACCAACTATCTCTGATGCAGATAAAAAAGAGTATCTATATCAAATAAATAAAGCTAGGTCACAAGAGCAAGATTGTGGAACAGAAGGGATATTCCCTGCTACTCATGAGTTGACATGGAGTGATAAACTATATAAAGCATCATATGAACACACTCAAGATTTGGTTGCTACCAATACATTTTCACATAGTGGTTCAGGAAAAGAGTCTGATTGGACTGGGACGGTTTTGGGCAAGAGAAGTACACCAAGTGAGCGTATTGAGAGTTATGGTTATAGTTGGCAAACAAATGGAGAAAATATAGGAGCAGGAACGGTTATTGACAGTGCAAAAAAAATGGTACAAGGTTGGTTAAATAGTCCTCATCACTGTGCCAATCTTATGTCTCCAAATTTCAAAGAGGTAGGAATGGCAATGATAAAAGATGAAAACAGAAAATATACACACTACTGGACACAAAATTTTGGAACACAACGATAGAGAAAATCTATCGTTGTAATTCTAACTTCTCATCTTGATAGATTCCAAGTTTTTTTGCTTCATCTAAAAGAGTTGGATTTACTCTCATATTGGACTCTATGATAACATCTTGTAATTTAGATTTAATCGTTAATTTAAGTGGATGTTTTCCTCTATATCTATCTGCCAAACAGAATAACTCTTCTATAATTTTAGAGTCTGGCATTAAATTAATAGCTAAAGATAGAGTTGGTAAAGTCTCTTCAGGTATAAATTTCTTCTCTTTTTTAACTTTGACTTTCTCTTTTTTAGCATCTTTTAGAGACTCAATTTTCAAGATATTCATTCGTATAAAGTCACCATCTTTTGTAATCTTTACTTTAAAGGCAATAGGTTTATTTAAGTCAAAATCCTCTTCTAACTCTTTGAGACGATTTTCAAAGAGTAGAAGTTCAATATTTCCATGTAAATCCATAATATTAGCAATTCCAAACTTGTTCCCTTTTTTAGATATTTTCTCTACAATATTATCTATCTTACCTATAAAAAGTGCTTGTGAACCATCAGCTAAATCTTCTATTTCAGAGCTTAATGTATAGTTTATATTATCTAACTGTTCTCGATACTTATCAAGTGGGTGACCTGATACATAAAAGCCCAAAGACTCTTTTTCGATAT
>JALSOO010000209.1 GCA_026986355.1 Campylobacteraceae bacterium
CAGATTAATCATCTATATACAATTATCGTGATGAAAGAAGAAGAGGAGTATAAAACCTATATAAACCCTAGAATACTTAAAAATAGTGAACCATTTGATTCAACAGAGAGTACAATCTATTACCCTAAAGTTGAAGTTACTATTCCTAGATACAAACATATAAAAGTTATTTATGAAGATGTCAATGGAGAGTCGAAACATGCAGATATAACCGACCCTAAAGTAGCTGTTGATTTTCAAAGAAAGATAGATTATCTTTATGGTGGAGATATACTTCTAAAAGTAAGTGAACAAAGAAGAGAAGAGATTTTAAATGCTTTAAAAACTGATGGACTTATCCCTGATGCTTCACTAGAAGTATGTCCTACCGTTACTAAAAAAGATTATATTTTAAGTTTTAATGACAAGCTACTATTCTTTATGGGTCTATCTCTACTAACACCACTCTTCTCATTTGAAGCTTCAACCGTTTCAAATATATGGCTTTATGATAAAATAGCACTTATATTAGTTATTGGTTTAATGGTAGGATACTTTGTAATGGCACAAATAGAAGCCAAAGAGTTTAGACAATGTACCTCTTGCCAAGTAGGTAATCAATTAGGAATTATTGCAAAGAGAGTAGCAATAGCTATAATATTTGCTATTGCTGGGTATTTTTTATTAAACTAGGAGAATGTTCTTTTTTCTTTAAAAATTACTCTTTTCTCTACACCTCTAACCCCTAAAGCCAAACACCATTTCTAAAATAGTAGATAATAACATATATACTAGATAGAACTACAAAGAGTGTAAGCATAGAGATAACCAATCTACTATTTTTTATATATTTTCTTGTTGTCCATATAGAAGAGAGTGCATCACTGATACCTATAAAAGTACCTAAAAATAGAGAACCCCAAATGATATAACCTATATAGAAGTAATCAGATTGAAGCATACAAAAAGGGCATTTATGAGTTGGGAGTTGATATATGTATGTTCCAAAAAAGTAGACTACAGCGTAATATGCTAGATATAAAAAGAGAAGATTACTCACTATATAGAGTACTCTGTAGTTTGTTTTTAGGGTTAAAATTGTCAAAAAGTAGAGTAGATAGAAGAGTGTCAATAACAGAGGGATAGTTAGTCCAAATGGTAGTGGATTTGCTCCCTCTAACTGCCCAAAAAGGGTAGAGCAACAGCTTACAGGTTGATGAGTGTCAATATTTGTAAAGTATTGAAAATCTAAAAAGAGTTCAAAAATTATAGAGATAAAAATAGCTATAAAAAGCAATGATTTCTTTTTCATATGGAGATAGTTTTTGGTATGGGTATCATAAGAGTTTAGATAGAACCACAGGATTAAAGTAGCAATTATAATTAGTTTAAATAGAAGTAGATATGTCCCATACTCATTTGCTGTCACTACTCCTGCCCCACACATAGCACCAGCTATCAATATAGATAGAGAATCAATAGTAAAAACAAAATAGATAAGCAGTATAAATTTGATTATAAATAGAAAAATAGTTATGGTACTGACTAAGTACGCCTCTTTTTCTAATCTAAACTGCTTTTGGCTAAAGCTATCAAAATCCCATTTGATTACTATTTTTATAGAGACTACAAAGGCTATAAAGAGTAGTACAAAGAGGAGAGACTCACTCAATAGATAGATAATAACTTGATTGGAAAAGAGTATCTCATTCATCTATCTTACCATCAAACATCGGAACGATACGACTTTTAAAGTTTAAATTTTCAAAAAGAGGGTCATGTGTTGCGATTACAATAGTTTTGCCCATAAGATGAAGCTCTTTTATCGTCTCTATAAATAAAATAGAGTTTTGGCTATCTAAATTGGCTGTTGGTTCGTCACACACAATAATATCTGGGTCTGCTACCAATGCTCTAGCAATAGCACATCTCTGCTTCTCTCCACCAGATAGACGTGATGCAACCAATGAGCGTTTATGGTAGATATTGGCAACTTTTAGTGATTTATCCACAGCTCTATAAATATCATCTAGTGGTAAACCTGATGGAATCAATGGAACAGTTACATTTTCATAAACAGATAGATTCTCAAAGAGATTAAAGTGTTGAAAAATCATACCAATTTTTTTAGCACGTATTTTAGAGGCGAAAATATCTGGTAGTTTGGAGATAGGCTCATCATCTATCAATACTTTGCCCTTGGAGGGTCTATCTAATCCAGCGATAATAGAGAGTAGTGTGGTTTTTCCACTACCACTAATCCCTTTCAAGATAATGCACTCTCCTCTTTTGATATGCAGATTAATATCAATTAGAATCTTGCTCTCATCTTGTTGATGATAGAAACTCTTGGATAGATTCTCTACTCTTATCATAACATTGCCTCTTTTGGATTGGTGACAGATACTCTCCATACAGGTACAATTACAGCTATAATAAAGGGTACGGCATAGAGTAAAAAGATAGAACTCAATGTTGCTATATCAATTATAGGTATAAAGCTTACACTATTTTGGAGATTCTGCCCACCTAAAAAGATATTTTTGAGTAGAGGTGCATTATAGATATAGACAAAGATATATGCTATAAAAATACCTATGATATAAGAGGTAACTATCAAGATAAAGCTCTCCATAAATTTAAGTCTCAAAACATCATTGATACTCCACCCCAAAGCCCTAAGTAGTCCAATCTCTCTCTTTTCTGTGGAGTAGACCATATTGTAGCGTTGGTATAGAATAAGAGAGAATGTCATTATTAAGATTAAAAAGATAATAAGAAAAAATCCACTCTTATAGTTGTATAGAGTCTCGTATGATTTTTTGACCTCATTTTTATCTACTACTCCTAAATCATAGTGTAATGATAAGAGTTTATCCTCTATATTTGACCACTCATCAGGGTTTGGCACATTAAAGGCAATATCGGTAACCTCATCTTGAGTATATCCTAAAACCTCTCTAGCTAAATCAATAGGCATAATAATCATATCATTAGATAAAAGTCGTGTCTCTTTTGGAACTATTTTGGCTATCTTTATATCTATAAATTTACCTTTTGGTGTTAAAAACTTATAACTGTTATTATAGAAATTCTTTTGTAGATACTCCTTGACTCCCTCTCCTACAATCATATTGTTTCCTGTTAGAAAAGCCTTTATATCTATGCTATCTATAAGTTTTTCTAAACTTTTATGGCTCTCTTCCTCAAAAGCATCAATACCCATAATCAAAAATGATTTACCCTTTGGTCTGAAAAAGTATCGTCCATAGACTCTAGGGGTTACTTTGGTAACTCCATAAATATCAAACAGCTCATCACTCCACTCTATCGGAGTAGAACGATTGACCCCTCCTTGTAGACGACTAATTACAAAATCGGGTTGAGGCTTTAATGTCTGCTCCAATGAGAAACGAATAGAGGAGGAGATAAATAAAACAGAAGATAGTATAAATATCAAAAGTATAGAGATAACTATGATAGTAAGATGTTTACTACGCTCTTTAAAGAGTTGCAGACTCAAAAAGTACCAAAATGCTCTATTCATAGACAAAATCCATCTTTTTTAATGTTGGCATATCGGGATAAGTAGAGTTATAGAGAGTCTCATCATAAGCAACTGATAGTGATAGCTTTGAGTAGTGGGTTAGTTCTGTTAGAGTTACTAATTTATCTACTCTCTCTTTAGTAGGATAGATATAGTAGTGTAGAGTTATAGTAAAAATCATAACTATCAATAGCAAAAGTAGTGTCAAAAGGGATTTAATCATTATACTCTATACCATCAAGAGCCATTACAATATTAGGGGTAATCTCTTTAAATTGAATCATTTTATCTCCATTATGCTCTCTCATAAAGTTTTTTGCTTCCTCTTTTTTCTCAAAAGGAACTAACTCATCTCCCATAGGGCCATAAACATTAGAACCTAGAACATAAAAGGCATCTTTGGCATCTATCTCTTTTAGAGTATAAAAATCTGTAACCTTCATCTCTCTAATTCTATCTCTATGATATGGAAAATCTGAATCGAAGATATAGTATTTCATCATATCTTTCACTCCATCAAAATAGTATACTTTACCATCTATCTGCATCAATGCAACCCATTTAGGATATTTATTTATAAACATACCACAAACAGGACATCTACTATCCTTTGGCACGACTATTCTCTCTATCCTATCACTACTCTTTTTTGAGATTAAAAAGTAGCTCAATGCCTCTATATTTCTCTTATTTAATCTAATACAAGGCTCTATTTTATCTAATTGTTTGTAGATTTCTATTAAATCTTTACCTTTAATATGAGATAGTTTATTCTCATCACAAACCTTTTGTGAGATTTTTTTACCCTTTTGAATTAAATGAGATAATCTAGCAGGAGATAGGCTAGAACTCTCCTCTTGTGCATAGAGGAGATAGGAGAGTATGATAAATAGTTTTATCACCTATTTAAGCTCTTTTTTGACTATTTTTACCACCTCATTAAAGCTTTTTACCTCTCCAGAAAACTTTTTGGCAAAAGCTTGTGCCTCTTTTTTGGTAGCAAAGGCATATTTACTAACTTTGCTCATTGTTCCTTTTTTATTGCTACCTACAACATACCATGCACTCTTTGCATCTATAAACTTTAGGCTATTGGTATCAACCACTTTTACATTATGAAAATGGTGTTTATCCATAGTTGCTACCAAACAGTGTATAGAGCAATACTGTTTAACAGTTCCATTATCATTTACACTATGATTTGTTTTGTAGAACATATTTAGAGTCATTCCACAATTTGGGCAAGAGAGTCTATTTTTACCCTTTTGAACTATTTGAGCTTTATCTAATGGAACAGCTTGAAATCGTGTAGGCATATTAGCATATCCAAAAGCTATAAGTAGAGTCAGAAGTAGAAGAATTTTTTTCATAAATTTCCTTTTTTTTATAATTTTAAAACTTTAGTGTTAATTTAGTGTTAATTTTTTTGTAAAAAAGAAGTATAATTCAAAGAAATCAACCAAAAGGATAAAAAATGGCAGTACCTGAAGATATTGGATGTAAAAATATGGAGTGTAAAGAGTCTCCAAATTGTCAACGAACCGTTATCTATGAAAATAAAACAGCAAGAGAAGTAAGAAGTTTTGGAGGTACACCAGAGAAAGGGTGTGGAAAATTTATTCCAAAAGTAGATATGTCTTCAAACTGATTGTGATTTAATTACAACTTGAAATAGGGATTTTATCTCTCCTCTATCAGGTTTCTAGGTCTCTTTCCTAGATTCCTACATCTACCCATTATGAGAAAAAAGCTATTGTTGAGACTTTAGAGAAAAAAGTCAACTTTATCTGATATACTAACGAGATGAAAACTTTACATATCTATCCTACATCAAGAGCTATTCGTAATAAACGTATATTGCAAAAAGAGGAGAACTCTCTGCTCCCTTCGCTTATCCGTATTGATGAGTTTGAAAAACGAGCTATTTTACTGCCTGAATACTCTATGGTTGACCCTCTACATAGAATGTTACTCTTAAAAGAGGCATCAGAGTTTGAAGGCTTTAATGCACTAAAGATTAATCGTGATTTAGTCAATTTTTTTACCAAGAGTGATGCTATTTTTAAATTCTTTGAGGAGTTGAGTCACGAACAGGTTAGCTTTCAATCATTGGTTGAGGGTGATGCCTATGTTGAGTTTGGAGAACATATTGATATTTTAGAGGAGCTATTGGAAAATTATAAGAGACTTTTAGAGTCAAAAGGTTTAACCGATAGAGTTTTTATACCTACTACTTATAGTGTAAACAGTGGATTTATAGATAGTTATGATAGATTTGAACTCTATTTAGAGGGGTATATGAGCTATTTTGAGCTAGAACTTATCTCAAAAATAGCCAACTCAAAACCCTTTATTATACATATGCAGACCTCTAAATTTAATAAAAAGGTTCAAGAACGCTTTTTAGAGATGGGTATAGAGCTTCCTAATGATAGTCAACTCTCATTTGATTTGCATAGTAGAGAGATTCTATCGTGTATAGAGAATAGTGCTGTGATTAAATCAAAAGTCCTCTATGTGGAGGAGCGTTTAGCTCAAATCCCTCTACTTTTAGAGTCTGTCCAAAAGATGGTAAATAGTGGTATATCTCCTGAAGATATAGTAGTAATCCTACCTGATGAGTCTTTTAAATATTTAGTCCATCTCTATGATAGACTCAATAACTTCAACTTTGCAATGGGATTTGATTATAATCAAACTAGAGCATATAAACGTTTAGAGGCTATCTATAAACATCTCAAAAGTTTCTCAGATGAGACACTTCTTCTACTCAAAAAATATCATATCGACCCTGAAGAGGTAAATAAGATAAATCCCAAAATAGAGGTAGATGTTGAACTATTTTTTACTTTTATAGAACCGTTTGGATTGGATACTACACGTACTAATATAGAAGAGACTCTACTACATTTTAAAACTATCTTTAAAAAAGAGAAGATGAGAGTTATATCATGGTTTTTTCTATGGTTAAAACAGCTATCTAAATTAACTATTGATGATACTAGAGGTGGGAAAGTAACGGTTATGGGTGCATTAGAGACGAGAGGAATCTCATTTAAAGGTATTGTTATTGTTGATTTTAATGATGGTATTGTGCCAAGTATCCCTGCAAAAGATGCTTTTTTAAACTCCTCTTTACGAAAATTTGCCAACTTACCGACCAAAAATGACCGTACAGCACTCCAAAAACAGTTCTACAAACGTATATTAGAACAAGCAGAACAATCAGTTATCATCTACTCCACCTCAAACAATAAAACACCTGCCTCTTATCTATATGAGTTGGGATTAGGTTTAGGAGAGATGGTCTCATCTAATTTGGAACTACTCTATAACGAACCCAATCAAGTTATTACTCCCAAAGAGCCTATAATAGAGAATTTTGATGCGACAACCATCACATGGTCAGCCACTAGATTAAAGATGTTTCTAACTTGTAAACGAAAATATTACTATACCTATATCGAAAAGTTAAAACCCAAAAAAGAGGAAGAACTCAATGAGGGAGCTTTTTTACATAAAGCATTGGAGCATCTCTTTAAAGATAGAGATAGTTATAAAACTATAAATGAGATTAAATCAAACTTCAATAGAGTCTTAGATGAACTTTTGGAGAAAAATAGCCCCAAAATAGCCTACTCAAAACTACTTTGGAGAGCTAAAATGGAGAAGTTTTTGGAGTCTCAAATAGACCATTTCAAAGCAGGGTGGAGAGTAGTAGAGCGTGAGAAGCAGATAATAGGCGAGATAAATGGTATCAACTTTAGAGGATTTGTTGATAGAGTTGACCAAAACCAAAATAAAACAGCTATCCTAGACTATAAAAGTGGTTCAATTATTGATGCTAATCGTATAAAAAATTTAGAGAAACTAACCGATTTTCAGATGAGTATCTATAATGAGATTTTAAAAGAGAGTTATCAAGATATAACCCTCTCTTTTGTAGAGATTTTTAATGGAAAAACTACTGAAATAACAGAGTTAGAAGAGAAAACCAAGATTCTATATGAGATTATAGATGAGTTAAAGAGTATGGATAGTATAGTTGCAAATAAGTGTGAACATGTGAGTTCATGTCTCTATTGTGATTATACATTACTCTGTGAACGAGGGGTTTATCTATAGAGAGTTGTCAAGTATTTTTTTATAATTGAGAATATCTATCTTTTTTTTATATTTAATTATGTTAAGATAAACAAAAAGAGTTTAACATGTTTAAGTATTTTATTCCTCTACTGTTCTCATCTCTTCTTGGTGCAAATACTCTTGTTGTAAAGAGTCTCTCCTCTTTGGAGAAGCCTTTTATTGTA
>JALSOO010000210.1 GCA_026986355.1 Campylobacteraceae bacterium
TAACTATTATAGTTTTGGTACTTTTGCTCCTTTGGTTGCATTATTCTCTTTTGGAGGAGGTGGTGGTTTTAGTGGAAGATTTTGAGTCATAAAAATTTGTGGCTCTTGAGCTTTGATTTTAATCATTGCCAAGATTTTATCCTTTTTCTTGCTTTTGTAGACCTTGAAGAGTTCAATATCTTTTGCAATTACATCTATATTTACTCTCTCATCACTTTTTAGAGGTAGAGTAAAATCTCCTCCCTCTATACGCAAGAGGGTATTATTCTCTTTGTAAACCAACCATACTACTTTGGCATGAGATAGACCATGAATTGAGTTTCGTGTGTTATTGATAAGCAGACGATGAAACTTATCTTCTGTTATTATAGTGATATTATAATCAGATTGCAATAAATCCATATAGAGCGTATTACTTCCCTTTAATGTATCGGTTGACTTTTCTAAATAGTGAAAGAGATGTCTGTTGGAGTCTCGTAAAATATCGGCACTTTTGTAGAGTGCTATCAAAACTAATGAGAGAAGAGAAATAGAGATAAGAACCTCTACTAGGGTAAATGCACCTTTTTTATTTTTCATATTATTAATAACTTAATCTTCCATAATACCGATACGAATCGCCTCTTCATAAGAGGTCTCTCCTGCTATTAGCATATCTCTTAGTTTATCAGCAATCGTTCTCATACCTAGTTTTTTCATCTCTATACGAATTTGATGGTCATTTAATCCATCTTTCATCATCTCTTTGACCTCATCATTCATAACAAATAGTTCTCCAACAGCTTGTCGCCCTTTGTATCCTGTAAAATCACACTCTGTACAGCCTGAGGCTTTGAAGTATAACTTCTCTGGAAGAGATAACTCTTCTAAGATAGGAGGTGCTAGTTGAATAGGTTTTTTACAGTTATTACATAATTTTCTTGTCAACCGTTGTGCCAAGACACCTAAAAGAGTAGAGGTTAATAGGAAATCCTCAATTCCCATATCCAATAGTCTCGATATGGCAGAGGTAGCATCGTTGGTATGCAAAGTAGAGAGCATCAAGTGACCTGTAAGTGCTGAGCGTAGTGCAATATCAGCAGTCTCTGCATCTCGAATCTCTCCTACCATAATAATATCAGGGTCTTGTCTCAAAATAGAGCGTAACCCTGCTGCAAAGGTAAGCCCTACTTTGGTGTTGACTTGAATCTGATTGACATTTTCAGCATTATACTCCACTGGGTCTTCTACTGTGATAATGTTTTTATCTGGAGTTGCTATATGTTGTAGACAGGCATGTAGAGTGGTTGATTTACCTGAACCTGTAGGACCAGTTACAAGTATCATACCATGAGGGTGTGTTAAAAGTCTATTTAAATCATTGGTAATATCATCTGTAAAACCTAATGTTTGTAGAGTAGGAATACTCTCACTTGTCATTAAAAGTCGCATAACTACACGCTCTCCATGATAGGTGGGTAGTACCGATACCCTAATATCTAGTGAATTACCCGATATACTTACTTGAGTACGTCCATCTTGAGGAACTCTCTTTTCTGAAATATCAAGATTTGAGATAACTTTAATACGTGAAATAACCAAAGAGGTAATATTTTTGTCTATATCGAGATGTTTTTTTAATGCACCATTGATTCGTAGACGTACTTCTCCTTTCTTTTCTAGGGTCTCAATATGAATATCGGAAGCCCCCTTTTTAATTGCTTGAAAAAAGAGTGAATTTACAAGTTTAACAACAGGTGCAGACTCTTCATTGGAGAGTAAATCTTGTGAATTTCGTATAAAATCCAATAAATCAGACTCTACCTCAATAATATCATCAGAAGAGCTAGTATCTACATGTTCAAAATCAGAACCTGTTTGAATCTCTTTGAACTTCTGCATCAATCTATCAAAACTAGCTTCATCTAACTTATTGATGGGATAGTTTATATCCAAGGTAGAGAGATGATTGAGTGCCATAGCCAAATCTCTATCTGATACAATAACTGATGGCAACCCATCTATATGAGCAAATAGTAGATTATGTCTCATTGCTAATTTATTATTAATATCATCATTCCAAAGTGGTTCTAAATTTACATTTTCTAAAAGAGGTAACTGTATCAAACTACTCTCCTTGAACATCAGAGAATGTTGTTCCCTCATTGTACTCAATACCTGTATTTAGAGTACTAACATCAATAGGTTTTTTATTGTCTTCTAGTCTCTCCATGATTGAGTCACTTCGGACATAATTATTATTATCATCTTCATAACTCTCAACAACAGGAGTTGACTCAATTCGATTGTCTTGTTGTATTAACCTGCTTGATGATATTGGTCTACTCTTTTTTGAAGATGGGAATCCTACAGGTAACTCCTCTTCATCGTCATCAAAATCTATATTACTATTAGATGAAGAGTCAAATGTAACATGACCATTTTTGGAGGAGTTTTGAACTCTTTTTTCTAATTGATCAAATATAATTTTATTGTATTGTTGTTGTACCGATTCTAATTCATCTAAATGTTGGCGTAAGGTACTTAAATCTGAACTCTTTTTGATAATATATGGAGTTATATAGATAACTACATTAACTTTAGAGCCTGAATTTCCTTTGGAGGTAAAGAGTCGTCCAATAATTGGAATATCTCCTAATATAGGTACTTTGCTAACCGATTTACCATCTGAACTTTTGATTAATCCACCCAAAATAATTGTCTCTGCATGGTTTACAATTGCACTTGTTTTTACTGAACGTTTTGTGGTTGTTGGTCTATCTGCTGATGTCCCTGAACCTGGTAAAATATCTTCGATAGTGGTCTCTATATCCAATGATACTTTATTATTTGATGATAGTCTAGGCTTTACTTTGAGAGTAATACCGATATCTTCTCTTGAATAGTTATTGATAACAGTTGATGAACCTTGTGTACTTTGCTGGGCTTGGGTCAATATAGATTGTGTCCGACCTACATAGATACTTGACTCTTTGTTATTGGTTGCCAAAACAGAGGGTTTAGATAAAATCTGTGCTGCACCATTTTGTTTTAGTAAATCCAATGTTGCACCCAATGAGAAGATTTTTGATATTCCACTACTAAACTCAAAAGCTCTATTGTTAGTCGTGTAGGCATTACCATTATTATCAAATTGTGTTGTAGTATTATTCAAAAATCCTAATAGTGAAGAGGAGAGTGCCAATGGTGCAGCTCCTGCATTTGCTGCAATAGAGAATAGACCATTTGATGTAATAGCACCACCATTAAATCCATATTTAAGTCCAACATTTTCAGCTAAATTGGTATTGACCTCTACAATTTTTGCTTGAATATAGACTTGTGATTTTTCTATATCTAACTGCTGTACTGTATTGTATATATTTTGATACTGCTCTTCTGTGGCTAAAACAATCAAGGCATTTCTCTCTACATCTGAAGCAATAACAGCTTTTGGTAGAGGTTTGCCACCTTTTCCTACGGGTGTGGTCGTTGGAGTGTTTGATGTACCTGTCATTTGAGGTACAATTTTACTTAGAATCTTCTCCATCTCTTCTACATTAGAGTTCTTGAGAGGAATAACATGCATTTTTTGAAAATTTGACTCTCCTTTTATATCTAACTGTTGGATATATCGTTCAAGTTTTTGAATATTATCTCTTTTCCCTACCAAAATAATAGTGTTAGAGCTAACATCTTGCATAACGGAGACTTTTTCAGAGATAATATCTTGAGGAAATAGAGCTTTTGACATATTTAATATATTAGGGTATATATCTTTAACTCTAGCATTTTGAAGTTGAACAATCTCACTCTGTTTGGAGTGTCTATTTTCAATATTATCAATTATCTTTTTTATTGATTTAAGGGTATGAGGATAGTCAGTAATTGCTAAAAGATTATTTTTCTTAAAAGATATAATCTTGGCACTCCTATGCAAAAGAGGCTTTATCTTGGTACGAATAACAGCTGCATTTACATTTGATAGTTGAAAAATAACTGTTTTCATTGTGCCATCACCTTGTGAAATATGTGATGTTACAGCTACTCCTTCTCCAGGTGCTACATTACTTTTCACCACAACATAGTAGCTACCTTTATTAACCAATGTCATTCTTTTTGTCTCTAATATAGAAGTCGCCAATGGTATCAATTCCGATTTTTCAATGGGTTTATTTGAGACAAAATTTATTTTACCTTTAATTGACCCATCTATTAAAATATTTTTACCTGTAACCTTTGCAACCATTTTGATAAAATCACTGATATTTAAATTGTTAAATTTCAAATCAACTTTTTCTGCATGTAGTTGGACACTTAGTGCCAAGATTAATCCTACTGCTACTCTATTTAATTTCATACTCTATATCCTCACTTTTACCATTTCTATTGATGGTTAATGTTAAATTTTCTATACTATTTATATCTCCATATAAGCTCATTACAGCTTGAAGATTATCTAATTTTTCAGCATTAATTGCTGTTATTAAATCGCCACGTTTTAATCCAAGTTTTTCAAAATCACTACCTTTTTTGACATAGTTAACTTTAAAACCATAGAGTCTTCCATCTACTTTATTTTCACTAAGACCAATATCTTTCCATATATTTTTAGGATTTGAAACATAAGATTTTAATAGATTACGATTGACTAATTTTACTCCATCTATATCTCTAATACCCTCTGTTTCTTTGGGCTTTTTTATGACTTCTTTTGGTTTACTCTTTGTAATTTGACTTCCTACAGTTTTGGTTTCATTGATTGTAAGTTTGAACTCTTTTGAATCTTTTGTAAAGAGTGCATAATCCCTACCTGCCGATTTTAAAACAAAACCATCAATAGTATCGCCTTTGCCCAATACTGTAGCTTTTCCACTCTTTTCTACAGTAACTACCAATACACTAGATGAGTTATATAGTGCTATAAGCTTAATACCTCTCATTGAGTTAACTATCTTTTTAGGTATATGTTTTACAACAGGTGCAATAGTTGGTGCATTATTACTTAGACGAACTCTATAGTATAGTGCTTTTGCTTTGACTTTTGGATTTAATTCCTCTCCTGCTTGTGGTAAAAAGAGTATTGAAACTGTTATCCAAAACAGTTTTACCAACAGAACAATAGACAAGAAAAATATTAAGCTAGAGAAGAGTTTTGGATTAATAATTTGTTTCATATTTCCACTCTCCTGTACTATCTTTTTTTAGAAATTTTCTAAATGGTTTAATCTCTTTGGCAATTGGGAAACCAATAGTTATCGTTCTATCTTTTATATTTACCTCTCCATTTGCTTCGCCAAAAGAGCCTATAGAGTCTAGTTTAATATGTAATGGGTCAAGAATGGAGTAGATAATATCTATCTCTTCTATACTTTTTGGTGCGTCATTATGAAATGCCTTATTTGTAATAATGTTCTTAATAGTTAATCTATTATAAAGAAAGAAGATATTTAGCTCTAATTGTGATAATTGAGCCATCTTTGCACCTTTTATATAGATATCTGCATCACTAATTTTTACTCCATACCAAGTATCTTTTATTGTCTCATTTGAGATGATAATATCACTCTTTTTTAGCTCTTTTTCCAAAAGATAATATAGTTCTTGTTTTGGGGAGAGTAACCATAATAGTATGACTAATAGAAAAAACCCACCAATGATTCGTTTTACCATTTGCATGTGAACTCCATTGTAAAGTTGTTTTTACTCTTCTTGGCTATATTTAATTTTATAATCTGTATAGGCATATTGAGTAGTTTATTACTGATTTTATTTAAATCATTAGTTGTTAAATTTATATAGGAGACGCTAACTTTAGATGATTTTTTAGAAAATCTCTTTCGTTTGGATTTGGGTACAATTTTTTTAAAAATATTAACTCTATTGGCAATACCCTTACTTTTCCACTGTTTTTTGTAGCTCTCTATCTCTACAATCTCTGAAATCTGTTTTTGAATAACTGCTTTATTATCTTCTACATAACTCTGTGCAGAGAGTTTATAGTAGAATCCAAAGAGTGCAAATAGAGCTGTAAATAGGAGAATAATCTCATTTTTATATCGTTGAAGTGTCATTATATTCATAGCTTTTTCTCAACTTTCACATCAACTCCACTACCCAATAGTTTAAAATGTCTCTTTTTTGCATATTTGCCAATCTCTCTACTTGTAGCTCCATTTTGAGCTTTGATGGTCGCTTTAATTCTATTTTTATCAATAGTCAATAGCTCTAATTCACTTTTATTAGATAGAAGTTTTGAAATATCTTTGATACTATCTCTCTTTAGACGCTCTATCTTATCTATCGGTTTATATTTTGACAATATACTCTCTCTTACCATAGAACTAGCATATCGTGGATTCTCATCTAATAACTCTGTCAATTTAGCATTCTCTTTTGAGATAGAGTGTTTAATCCTCTCTCCCTCAAAAAGAGATATACCACCCAATATAGTAAATATAGTGCCAAGTAAAAGAGTCTCTTTTAATGAGACGTAAGAGTTCAAAGAAGAACCCATCGTAACTCCACCTCTAAGCTTTAGTGATTTTGTATCCAAACTGTTATACTCTATACTGTTATCTATTATTTTTGTCGGGACTATGGTTATAACATTATCAATATTTACTAAAGCACTATTATCATCTATAAGTATCGGTGTCTCTATCTGACCTATCAACTGTTGTGCAAAATATATTTTAGATACACGATGTTTCTCTATACCTTTAGTCTGTAAAAAAGCATCTATTTTATCAATATTATATGCCAAAAAGCACCAAGAACTATCACATTTGTAGACGTGATATTGGTACTCGTGGCTATGGTCTAAATAGTCATCAAAAAGTGATTGTGCAATCTGTTTTGCTTGGTAGTTGAACTTTACATCCAACTCCTCCCTAATAAAGGTATAAAACTGTGGTGTCAAAATAATGTCAATTGAATGGTCTAGCGATGAAATTGGATTCATATCTCTATGAATTAATAGTTTATTACTATTACTCTTTGCCGTTAAATTCAAAGTTGGCACTCCTTCCGTTAATGTAATTAAAATTAAATTTATACTGCCCATCTCGATAGGCATATCTCTCTTCACAATGCATAGCATTGAGTGCTTTTTTGGAATAGATATTTTTATCTATTGGTGCGATAATAGAGTTCTCTTTTAGAAATGAGTCCAAGCTACTCTCTCCCTCTATCCAAGACTCTTTTACAATCTCTATAGAAGTATCAAAAGCAACTGATATAAACTCTGGCGTTAGATAGACTCCATCTATCTTGGTATCAGGATATACCTCTGTAAATGTAAAATAACGCTCCCAAGGGACTAAAAATACTTTGGGGTCATCATAGAGTAGTCGATAGTTTACAATTATTCTATCAAACTGCTCTTTGGATACAATCCCTTTTTTCCCATTTACCCTAGGAGTAAAATTTTCATTTTCTTTGCGTTCGGTTGTAATCTCTTGCATAATTAATTGCTCTAACTCCGTTGGCTCTTCAATCGAATATTTGTCCATAACCATACTTAAAACATCTTGGGCTAGATTTCTCTTAGTTGCATTTTTCCAACTAAAATCCTTATATAACCAATTAATTGGGACGCCTGTATAGAGAGGAGTACAATTTAAATTTATATTAAATTCACTTTTTTCCTCAGTCAATATCAAGGGCATTTTATATATTAATTTCAATTTTTCAGAATTGTCTCTTTTTTTAGGAAAAAATCGTTTTAATATATCAACTGTATTTTTATATAGTAAATCACCTTGTATAATTGCTGAAACTCTTCCTGCATCTTTTTGTACTTTTTCTAAATAGCTAAAGGATACAGCTATGATAGACATAATCG
>JALSOO010000211.1 GCA_026986355.1 Campylobacteraceae bacterium
TCTTCTAAGGGAGTCATCATCGTACTAAGTACCGTTAAAGCTATCTCTTGCCCTCTATATTTGTCGGCATACATCATACCCTGCTCTTCTAAAAAGTTTGTTAGCTCTTGGGGAGTAAAGTTGGTTACACGCCCTAAAAAAAGGACGGTTTTTCCTTGATTGTTTTTTATTATCTCTTCTATTTTCATCATAAAAAGATAATAGCATAAAAGGAGTAAATTTCTCTTATTTTAAATAATGATATAATAACAATTTAAAATTGGAGATAATATATTATGCAACGAAGAGATTTTTTAACTACCTCTGCACTTGGATTGGGTGCGTTGGGTTTAGGTGGCTGTTATAGAGAAGAGAATCGTACTATTAACGGTAAAGTTAAGGTTCAAAAAAAGGTAACGCTCAAATTGGCTACATCTTGGCCTGCTCATTTTCCTATTATGGGTACAGGGGTTGATAGCTTTGCTAAACGCTGTTTTGAGCTTAGTGGTGGGACATTGGATATAAAGGTGTATCCTAAAAATATCTTGGTTCCTGCTATGCAGGTTTTTGATACTGCATCTTTGGGTCAGATAGATGCTTTTCACTCTGGTGTCTACTACTGGAAAGGGAAGAACCCTGCTTTTTCTATCTTTGGTGGTATGCCACTAGGACTTACAAGTGAAGAGATGATTACATGGTTGAAGTTTGGTGGAGGTATGGAGCTTTGGCGTGAACTTTATGGTAAGTTTAATCTCTATCCTCTAGTAGGTGGAAGTACAGGACCTCAAATGGGGGGTTGGTTTAAAAAACCGATAAACTCATTGGCTGATTTAAAGGGGCTAAAGATGAGAATCCCTGGTCTAGGTGGAGAGGTTATGAAACGATTGGGAGTCAATCCTATACTACTTCCTGCTGGAGAGATTTTTACAGCATTAGAACGTGGAACGATTGATGCTACTGAGTGGGTAGGACCTGCACTTGATAGCATGATGGGGTTTGATAAAGCTGCTGATTACTACTATACAGGGTGGCATGAACCAGGTTCGATACTAGAGATTACTTTTAATAAAAATCGTTGGGAACAGTTAAGCCCAATTCATCAAGCCATTATTACAACAGCTTGTGAAGAGATGACAGGCACAATGATTCAAGAGTTTAGATATAAAAATGCAAAAGCACTCCAAGAGTTACCTCAAAATGTTAAAATCAGAACCTTTCCAAAAGATATGATGGATTCTGCCAAAATTGCATTAGAAGAGGTATTGGATATAGAATCAAACAAGAGTAAAGATTTTAAAAAAGTATTGAACTCATATAGAGAGTTTTCTAAACTAAATAGAAGATGGGATGATATTAGTACTAAGAATTTCTTGGATATAAGACCAAATATGATATAATTCATGTTACATAATGTAACTGTAGGAGGTCTCAATTATGAATAGAACAGCTTTAATATTGGCAATTTGGATAACAACAGCTCTAGCTCAATCCCCTTTTTCACAAGGGAAAAAACAGATAGGTTTTAATTTGGGGAGTAGTAGTAATTTTAATGAGAACTATACAGTCGCAGGTGTAGATGTCAAATATTTTATATTGGATAATCTATCCATAGGTACAGACTACAAAGGTTTTTTGGGTGCTTCTCCATCAATCCAACAAGTTACTGTACCTGTAACATACCATGTGCCATTAGAACATACAACATACAAGCCCTATTTAGGAGCTTTTTTTAATCATACATTTTTGGATAAACCTTATAAGGATTACAATATCTATGGTGGTCGTCTAGGTTTCTCTATTCAAACCTCTATAAACTCATTTATGTCTCTAGGTTGGGTTCAAGAGTTTGGAAATAGTGGTACAGATATAAAAAACCAAGGATACCCAGAGGTATCAGCTGGGTTCTCCTTTTAACTCTTTAGAAATGCTAATAAAGAGGCTGTAACAGCTACATTTAGAGACTCTACACCTCTTCTCATAGGAATATAGATAGAGGTATCAGATAGTTTTTCTACTTCTATGCTAACTCCTTTACTCTCATTACCTAAGATAAAAACCGTTCTATCAGAATAGACCTCATCTCTATAATCTCTATTGGCATGTGAAGATAGAGTATATAACTTAGAGTTATAAGTTTTAAATTTTTCTAAAGTCTTATATAAGTTTCTACTTTTTATTATAGGTAGTTTAAAAACTGTTCCTACACTAGCTTTGATAACCAAAGGTGTAATTTGAGCTGAATTTTTAGTAGGAATAATAATAGCATCAATCTCTCCTGCACTACAAGAGCGTATAATCATTCCCAAATTTTGTGGGTTATTTATACCATCAAGTGCAATAACTCTAAAAGATTTATGTTGTTTCAAAAAGTCATCTTCGCCAAAAGAGTGTTCCAAAACAATATCAAGTGCCACTCCTTGGTCTTGCTTGGCATTTTTAGAGATGCGAGATAACTCTTTTTTATCGTGATAAGCTATCTCTATCTCTCTACTTTTAGCTATGGCTACCATTCTATCTAGTTGGGCTACCTTTTTATTGGAAGTAGATAGGTGAAGTTTATATATTTTGATACTATCATCTTCTAAAACTTCTAAAACGGCATTACGACCATAAATAGTTATGATTTTATCAAAAAATGACTTTTTGGCTAGATAATCTCTTGAATCTTTTAAGTTTTTAGACTCCAACTATTTAGGTTCTCCATTCCATGCAATCACTTGCTTCCCATCTTCATTAATCTCAACTGCTGGCATTCCCATAATATTAAACCCACCATCAACATAGTGAATCTCTCCTGTTACTCCTGCACTCAAATCAGATAATAGATACATTCCAGAGTTTCCAACATCTTTAATTGTTACATTTCTTTTGAGTGGTGAATGAGCAGAATTCCATTTTAACATAAAGCTAAACTCTCCTATTCCAGCTGCTGCTAATGTTTTGATAGGTCCTGCACTAATTGCATTTACACGAATACCATCACGTCCTAAATCTTCTGCTAAATATTTAGTTGTCATCTCCAAAGTCGCTTTGGCTATACCCATTAGATTATAATTTGGTATATACTTCACACCACCATAATAGGTCAATGTCAATACAGATGAGTTATCTGAAAGTATCGGTTTTAACTCTCGTACTATCTCTATCAGAGAGTAGACTGAAATATCCATAGCAATATCAAAAGCCTCTTTTGAAATATCATAAAAACGTCCTGAAAGTCCCTCTTTTGGGGCAAATGCGATAGAGTGAACTATAAAATCAATTTGACCCATATCTCTCTCTATTGACTCTTTTAGTGCTTTTATCTCTTCTGGTCTGCTCACATCACAAGGATAAAATCTATCTGCACACTCCAACTCCTCTGCTACAGGTGCTAACTTTCTCTCAAATCGTTCATTTAAAAATGTAATAGCTACCTCTGCACCCTGCTCTTGACACGCTTTGGCTATACCATAAGCGATAGATTTCTTATTTGCAATTCCAAGGATAACTCCTTTTTTGCCTCTCATAATCATTTGATTCTCTCCATAGTTTAAAATAGAGCGTATTTTATCACGATTGAGATAGAATACAAATTAACTAAACATTAAAGGATTTTTTGAGATGGAAAAAATATTGGTTATTAATACAGGTGGTACATTTAATAAAGTCTACAATCCATTAACAGGTAGTTTGGATATAGATAAAAAAGGAAAAGCATTAAAAGAGATAGCCAAACATTGGATATATGATTTTAGAGTTATCAATATAATTGGCAAAGATAGCCTAGATATGAATGATAGTGATAGAGAAGAGATTCTAAAGACAATTATAGAAAATAGTGAAAATAGAGTAATAGTAGTTCATGGAACAGATACAATAGATAAAACAGCCAACTATTTAGATAACCTAATATTAGATAAAACCATTGTGTTAACAGGAGCGATGATTCCCTACTCTATAAATCCTGTGGAGGCAACAGCAAACTTTACGTCAGCCTATGGATACCTCCAAGGAATAAATCAAAAAGGAGTTCATATTGCTATGAATGGGAGAATGGGAAATCATAAAAGAGTAACCAAAAACAAAGAAAAAGGCTATTTTGAAAAGACAAAATAAATACTCTTTTACGATTATGTTCAACGACATATTAAAAATGTATAACTAATATGTAACGCCCTAAATTTGGGTTAGACAAGAGCATAAGCTCTTATACTAATTCAGGAAATAGGGGAGAGTTTAGAACGCCACCTATATGTCGTTGAGATACAATTATAATAGAAGTTAACTTAAATAAACATTAAAAATACAGAAATAAACAAAAAAAATGCAAATTTCTTTAAATTCATTAAAATTTTTAAACCGAATGGATTAATTTTTTAATTTTTTACCATATAAAGCTATCTTTGATTCTCTCAAAAACAGATATTTTTAGATATAATCCACTCAATTCACTATAGAAGAGAAAAAGAATGATAAACAATACAATATATATCCCTACACCAAGTCCACATGACCCTGATGAGAATGGTCACTTTGGTAAAAAAGAGGATAAACATAGATATGGTGGACGTTTTGTTCCTGAAACACTTATGCCTGTTTTAGAACAGCTACGTTTAGATTATGAATCTGTACGATTTGATAAGGATTTTTGGTCAGAAGTAGACTACTATTATAAAAACTATGTAGGTCGCCCCTCTTCTCTCTATTTTGCAGAGAACCTCTCCAAAGAGCTAAATGCCAAAATATATCTAAAGAGAGAAGATTTAAACCATACAGGAGCACACAAGATTAACCACTGTGTAGCACAAGCAATTTTAGCAAAACGTTTAGGTAAAAAAAAGGTCATTGCAGAAACGGGTGCAGGTCAACATGGCGTAGCTACAGCTACAGTAGCTTCACTCTTTGGACTAGAGTGTGAGATATTTATGGGTGCAAAAGATGTTAAACGTCAAGAACTAAATGTATTTAGAATGAAACTACTTGGTGCAAAAGTTCATGCTGTTGAGTCAGGAAGTAAAAGCCTAAAAGATGCTATGAATGATGCTATTCGTCACTGGGTAACAAATGCTCGTGATACTTACTATATTATAGGAACAGTCGCTGGTCCACACCCCTACCCTATGATGATAAGAGATATTCAATCTATTATAGGTTGGGAAGCTAAAGCTCAATTAAATAGTGTTGAGGGATGTTTACCCGATAAAGTTATAGCCTGTATTGGTGGAGGTTCTAATGCTCTTGGTATATTTAATCACTTTTTAGCAGATAAATCTGTAGAGTGTATCGGAATAGAAGCAGGTGGATTAGGTTTGGACTCTAAACATGGCTGTTCACTAGAAAAAGGAAGCCCAGGTGTGCTACACGGTCAATGCTCCTATCTACTTCAAGATGAAGATGGACAGATTCAAGAAGCTCACTCTATATCTGCTGGACTTGATTACCCAGGTATTGGACCTGAACATGCCTATTTTAAGGATAATAATATCGTAACCTATAACCATATTACAGATGATGAAGCGATAGATGCCTTTGTGTGGCTATCACAAGCAGAGGGGATTATCCCTGCTTTTGAATCTTCTCATGCCATTGCCTATCTCAAAAAGATGAAAAGAGAAGATATTGAGGGTAAAACCATTCTAATAAACCTCTCTGGTCGTGGAGATAAAGATATGATACAAGCACAAGATATTTTAGAAGAACAATTTAAATAAGGAAAAAAATAGATGAATTTTGATTTAACCATAAACCCAATAGAAGAGATAGAAGCCGATATAGAGCTAATTATAGTTGTAGATAAGAATTTTAAACATAAATTTGTACAAGATAGAGAGCTACTTAAAAAAATAGGATTTAAAGCAGAACAAGATGAAGTATGCTTACTAGTAGAGAGAGATAGAGTCTATGTAGGTATGGATAGTTTAAAAAGTGCCAATATACGAACAGCTATTGCATCTACAATGAGAAGACTCTCTAATACAACCTATAAGAGTCTAAAGATAGCTTCATATATGAACCACCCCAAATGTACAGCTCTATTTAGAGCGATGGTAGAGGGATTTATACTAGGTGGATATAACTTTTATAGATATAAAACATCAAAACAAAAAAACCCTATAAACGATATTTATATCTCATTAGAGGAGTATAATGAGTATATTTTAGATATAACAAAGTGTGCAACTGCTCTCAATAATGGTCAAATCACAGCTGAAGCAACAAACTTTACACGTGATATTGTCAATACAACTCCTGAAGATTGTTACCCTGCAACACTAGCTAAAATAGCTAAAAAATTGGCAAAAGAGAGTAGTTTGGAGTGTAAAATCCTAAAACCAAAAGAGCTAAAAGCTGAAAATATGGAGGCTCTTTTGGCAGTAGCACGTGCATCTCGTCATAAACCAAGAGTTATTCATCTAACTCATAAACCTAAAAATCCTAAAGCTATTGTTACTCTAGTAGGAAAAGGACTTACCTATGATTCAGGTGGATTGAGCTTAAAACCATCTGACTATATGGTAACCATGAAACTTGACAAAAGTGGTGGTTCTGCTGTGATAGGAGTAATGAAAGCTATATCTGAGATGAATTTAGATATTGAAGTGCATGGATTTGTAGGTGCAGTTGAAAACATGATAGGAGGAGATGCCTATAAACCTGATGATGTATTGGTAGCTAAAAATGGAAAAACTATTGAGGTAAGAAATACCGATGCAGAGGGGCGTTTGGTTTTGGCAGATCTATTATGTTATGCACAACAAGAGGTAAAAGCTGATTATATATTTGACTTTGCAACTCTAACTGGTGCTGCTGTAGTGGGTGTAGGACAATATACATCTGCTGTTATGGGTAACAGTGATATACCAAAAGATATGATTATAGAGAGTGCAAAAAGTTCAGGAGAGTTAGCTACCAAATTGGATTTTAATAGCTATCTAAAAAAGACACTCAAAAGTGAAGTAGCTGATATATGTAACATCTCAAATAGCCGTTATGGTGGAGCTATTACAGCTGGTCAATTCCTAGAAGAGTTTATAGATGAAGACCACAAAGATAGATGGTCTCATATAGATATTGCAGGACCTGCCTTTGTAGAACACACTTGGGGAGAGAATCCATATGGTGGTTCAGGTGCAGGAGTACGAATGACAATTAGAGTCCTTGAGAAATTATCACGTAAATAACTCAAAAAAATATAAAGCAATAGTAGATATTACTATTGCTTGTTATAGAAATAAGAATATAATACTTTATGAAAATCCTTAACCTTAATAAAAAAACATATAAGACTCTCTTCTATATCACAGCTTTTGCTGTTTTCATCTTGGCACTTGTAAATAATGACCATGTCTCTATCAATAGTATATATGCAGATAAAATCAAACATATATCTGCTTTTTTTACTCTATCACTGCTTCTAAATAGAGCATCATCAACATTAGCACACCGTTTTAGAAATATTATAGCTCTACTTCTATTTGGTTGTTTAATCGAATTAGTACAATACTTTATACCAACTAGAGATTCAGACTATATGGATATTTTAGCTGATTTTGTGGGAATAATGCTTTTTCAAGTTCTCTATTCATCATATAAAATGATAAGAGAACTCTTTTTTAAGTTAAAAATTAGCTTTAAAAATTAATTTTTTGACGCTAGAACCTCTATAGAGATAATATCATCATTTTGTTGAATTGAGTCAAGTACAGCAAAACTATCAGTATCATCTAACTCAATAGCACCAAATAC
>JALSOO010000212.1 GCA_026986355.1 Campylobacteraceae bacterium
CCATATCTATTTGAGCTCTACTTCCACGAACAGCAGGACCTTTTGAACTATTTAAAATTCTAAATTGGATACCTGTAGCATCAGTTGCCAATCCCATTTGACCACCGATTGCATCTATCTCCTTGACCAAATGTCCTTTTGCCAAACCACCAATAGCAGGATTACACGAACTTGCACCTATCTGCTCTGCCAATATGGTTACCATAAGTGTTTTTAGACCCATTCTAGCAGGAGCTAAAGAGGCTTCAATCCCTGCATGACCACCACCGATTACTATTACATCATAATTCATTTTTGCCCTATATAGTATATTAATTAAATTGTTGGAATTATATCTTTATCTGATTAAAGCTAAACTCAATAGATTAATTGAGTATACTTCGCTACTTTAATACAAAGGTAAAAAAAATATTAACCTATAGAGTTAAAGAGTAAAAAAATTGAGAATTTGGTTATAATTTAAGATACTATATTAATTAACTAGGAACACCATGTTTACAGGTCTAATAAGAGAAATTGCAACAGTTAAAAACTACTCAAATAATATATTGACAATAGAGTCAACCTATCAAGCCAATTTGGGCGATAGTATAGCTATAAATGGAGTCTGTTTGACAGTTGTTAAAGTTAATTCAGATGGTTTTGAGTTGGAGTTAGCTGATGAGACACGCTCTATTATTGATGAGTCAAAACTTTCAGGAGCAGTACATATCGAACCTGCTATGCAGATGAGTGATAGATTTGAGGGGCATATCGTTCAAGGTCATGTCGACTGTATAGGTGTGGTTGAGGAGATAACAGAACTAGAGAATGGAACAGATTTTATTGTAAAAGTAGATAAAAGGTATATCACTTATATTATTCCTAAAGGTTCGATTACTATAGATGGTATCTCTTTGACGGTCAATGATGTCTATGAGGACTCTTTTCGATTAACAATTATTCCTCATACACTACGAAATACATTGATAAAAAACTATAAAATAGGAACAAAACTCAATATAGAGACAGATGTTTTTGCACGATACATTGAGCATATTTTAGAACATAGAAGTAGGCGAAAAAGTATATCATGGAGTGATATAGATAATATGCAGATGGGATATTAGTCGTTAAGACTAATATCTCATTTATTTTTTAACCACTTATCTTTAAGTTGTTGATGAAAACTCTTTTCAACTCCATTGGATTCTCTTAATTTTAAGAGAACTCTATCTACACTCTCTTTTAACTCACTACTATCTGGAAATACTATTCCATACTGTTGAGGATTAAATTTAAATGGTAGAACAGTTACAACTCTCTTTTTCTCTTTTTTATTAATTTTATTAGCAAGATAAACAAGTCTTGGACCATCATGAACTAATGCTTCTGCTTTGCCATTTTTTACTAACTCAATACCTTCTGATATAGTTTTAACGGGAATAATATTTGCACCAATCTGTTCCATATAGCGTCTTGGTGCATCTGTTGCAACAACAGCTACATACTTACCTACTAAATCTTTTTCGGAACGGATAGAACCACCAATTGCTTGTGCTGTCAATGCAGAGGTAACAATAGCTGTCAAGATACTTACAGCCAATATTCCTACAATATGCCACATCAAATCTATAACTCTTGCAAATCCTTTATTTGGTGGTGTCTCCCATGTGATAAGCATCGTGATACCCCACCAAAAAGAGTCTATAATTCCTT
>JALSOO010000213.1 GCA_026986355.1 Campylobacteraceae bacterium
ACATAAGAGTTGGGCATATCTTTGATCTGTTTAAAACTTTTGTTTTTGCCTCCTATCTCAAAAAGGTATTTTTCATTCACGATAAAATCTCCCTTTTTAGAGGTACTTATTTCGCTAAACATAGAGGCAAAAAAGGTCTCTCTAATCGTTCCTATTTCACTGTTATTACAATAAGCATAATAGAGATTGGTATTGGCAAGGTAGAGTTTATCTGGTTTACTGAAAATGTTATCTCCCTTGCTTAATGCTCTAATAGGGCTTAAGATAGAACCTCTTTTTAGATACTCAATATATTTGTAGAGTGTTTGGTAGTCACTTGTACCTATTTTTGATGATAACTCCTTTATATTTAACTTAAATGGCTTAGAGAGACAAATGAGCGTTACCAACTTCTTTAGGTTCACAATTTTCTCATACTCAATGGGAAATAGCGATGGTAAATCTACCTCTATCACAGTGTTAATGATCGATTTTAAACGATAAAGATAGGTATCCTCTTCTTCAAAATAAAAGGGGTAATAACCCATCTTAATATAATCGTTCCAATGCTCAAAAGGCTTTATCTGCATAGTGAGTTCATAAACAATCTCTTCATGATTTTTCAATATTTCATCTAATGAAAACTTGGGTAGTTTTATGCCATTTTTTAACTCTATAAACTCTCTAAAAGACAAGCCCTTAAGTTCATAAAGAACAACTCTTCTACTTAAATCACCAATAGAATTATCTATTTTCAAGGCACTACTTCCACTAAAAATAACTTGTAAGTCAAGCATATCATAAACTCTTTTTAACTCAATCTCAAAGTTTTTATACTTATGTATCTCATCAATAATAAGTAACTTCCCACCACTTTGACTAAACTTATAAGCTATGTCAAAAATAGAGTCTATGTCTATACTATCGGCACTAAAATAGAGTTTTTTAGAGATGGGTAAAGGGTTCTCTTTTAGATACTGTACCAAAAAGGTCGTCTTTCCCACACCTCTTGCACCAACTATCCCAATAAGCTTAGAGTTAAAATTCACTTCATCAAAGATATATCGCTTATAGTCTTGATTAAAAATTTTAAAATAGTTCTTCTGATACGCTTTTAAGAGGGTTAAAATATCCATTTTATAGCTCCAACCATAATTAATTATCTATATTTTATAGTTATAACCTTAATATTTTAAATATTTCTATGGTTCTATCACTATTTTACACCAAATCCCCATACTTATAATAAGCAGCACAAGCACCCTCGCTACTTACCATACAAGAGCCAATGGGTGTAGTTGGTTTACAGGCTGTTCCAAAAATTGTACAATCTTTTGGTTTTGCCATTCCTCTTAAGATTGTTCCACAGATACAGAGTTTGTGGTCGTTTATCTCCTCTTTTGGGAGTATGTTATCGTAGATAATCTCTGCATTATAGGCATCAAACTCATCTCTAAGCTTTAAACCACTTTTGGCAACATCTCCTATGCCTCTCCATCTAAAAATATCTCTCTTTTCAAAATATTTTTCTATTAAGGCTTGTGCTTGTAAATTTCCATCGTAATTGACCACACGTTTGTATTGGATTTCAAGCTCACAACGCTCCTCTACAAACTGCTTGACTATCATGCTAATGCCTTGCATGGCATCGACAGGTTCAAAACCTGTGACAACAACTGGCTTATCATAATCTCTTGGAAAGGTATC